>NZ_JBSGXB010000478.1:0-3900 GCF_053609185.1 Streptomyces sp. NPDC054956
GGTCCAGTTCCTCGGTGGTCAGATCGCCCTGGCCGCCGAGTGCGTAGCGCCAGCCGAGGGGGTGCGCGGCGGTGGGGGACAGCAGGCCGGGGAGGTCGCCGGCGGTCGCGGGCGCCGCGTGTCCGACGACGGCCCGGGCGGTGAGGTTACGGGCGAGCCCGCGCGGCCAGTGCACCTGCACCCCGTCGGCGGCCAGGGCGCGGGAGGCCTCCCCGAGCAGCTCCGCGACCTCCTCGTCGGCGAGGTCCACCGAGTCGGGCACGGCGCCGGCGAGCAGCGGTTCGAGCGGCGGCCAGAGGCGGGCGGCCCCCCGCAGGGCCCGGAGCGCGTCCAGGCGGGCACGCGGCGGGAAGGCCGCCGCAGCCGGGCCGGCTCCGGCCCAGACGTCGGCGGCGTCCGCGACGAGGGAGGCGTCGGCCCCGCCGTGCATCTGCAGGACGGCCCGGAAGGCGGCGGGCTCGCAGGAGGGGTCGACCTCGATCCGGAGCGAGACGCGCACGCCCGCGTCGTGCTCGGCCGCGACCTCGGCGGCCCACTCGCGCAGCTCGGGGTGGAGCCGGGGAGCGCGGGCCGCGTAGGCGGGGCCGCCGGCGGCTGCGGGCGCGGCGGGGGAGCGGGGGAGGGTGTCGGCGACGGCGTCGAGGAAGGCGCGCAGCAGCGGCTCCGGCGCGGGCAACCGCGGCGGGCCGTCGTCGACGGCGGGTTCCGCGTGCGCACCCGGGCCGTCCCCGTCGGGGCCGAGCGGTACGCAGTGCGCGGCGGGTGGCATGGCGGCGGCCAGCTCCCGGATCTCCTCCAGGTCGGCGGGGTCCAGGGGCCCGAGCCGCCAGGCGTCGTACCCGGCGGGGCTGAGCCCGGGCAGCAGCAGCCCGCGCGCGGCCAGGCGCAGGGCGAGCAGGGCCGCGGCGCCCCAGAACGGCGCGGCCCCGGCCGAGCCGGCGGCCCGGAGCCGGGTGAGCAGCGGCAGGGCTTCGGCTACGGGCAGGACCAGGGCACCGACGGCGGTGCGCCGCAGCTCCGCGGTGACGACGGTGAGCTCCTCGACGGAGCCGAGGCCGTGCAGCTCGTGGAGCTCGTGGGGTCCGCTGTGCCCGTCCGGTTCCCAGAAGGCGATCCGGCCGTCGCGGGGCGGGTCCGCGGGCAGGAAGACGGCGGAGGAGTGGATCAGGCCGGAGACCGTCGCGAGCACGCAATCCTCACATTTGACTACCGGGTACGGGCGGCCGAGGTTAACCCACCCGTCACGCCCTCAGGACGCGGCGCCGCCGTGACCCGGGTCACTTCACCGATCGTTCACGCGGCTGGGAACGCGGGGGCCGGAGCGCGCGTTGAGGGGGGTAGTGGCCGACGGAGAAAGAGGTGTCCGCAGATGTCCACGAGCGGAAAGGTCGCGGTTGCCGGAGTCGTGGCAGCCATCGTGCTGTTCTGGGCGGTCGGGTTCTGGGCGGGACTGCTGGTCCTGATCGGGGTGCCGACGGCCGCCTACCTGCTGTTGGACTCCTCCCAGCGTCGTAGGCTGCGGGGTATATCCAGGAAGCAGATCGGCCGCTGAGGCCGACAGGGGGGCAGAGGTTCATGAGCAGGGTGCGTGCGGGACAGGTCGCGGCGGTCAGCAGCAACGGCGTCTACTCGTTCACCAAGCCCACGCGCGAGAGCATCACGCTCCTCGAGGGGCTCGGGGTCGAGGGCGACGTGCACGCGGGGGTCACGGTCAAGCACCGTTCGCGCGTGGCCCAGGACCCGACGCAGCCGAACCTGCGGCAGGTGCACCTCATCCACCAAGAGCTCTTCGAGGAAGTGGCGCCGGCGGGCCACCACGTCGAGCCGGGGCAGCTCGGCGAGAACGTGACCACCGAGGGCATCGACCTCCTCGGCCTCCCGACCGGCACCCTGCTGCACCTCGGCGAGGACGCCGTGGTCGAGGTGACCGGGCTGCGCAACCCGTGCCTGCAGATCGACGCCTTCCAGCACGGACTGCTCAAGCAGGTGGTGGGCCGGGACGACGAGGGCAACCTGCTCCGCAAGGCCGGAATCATGGGCGTGGTCCACCGGGGCGGCACGATCCGGCCCGGCGACGCCATCGAGGTCACGTTCCCGCCGGTCCCCCACGTCCCGCTCGAACGGGTCTGACGCCGGAGCCGGTCCCGCGGGCCCGGCTCCGCGAGCAGGTCAGGGCAGGGCCGCGCGCCCGGCCGTGCCGGCCGTGCCGCTCAGTAGTAGTCGCGCATCAGCACGGTCGCCCACTCCGGCTGGCGGTGTTCGCCGCGCGGGCCGAACTCCGTCATGTACGGCTTGAGGTCGACCACGGGGGTCCCGGACACCGCGTCCAGGCCCTCCACGTGCACCTCGGGACCGCCGGGCGCCAGACCGTCCACCTTCACGACGCGGCAGCGCGAGACGCCCAGCCGGTTCGGCCGGTTCTTGCCGCGCTGCGCGAAGATGCCGACGAGCGGCCAGTCCGGATTGTTCCGGGGATGGCGCGCGCCCGTCTCGATCCTGTCCTGCGGCACCCGGTCGAAGTGGTAGACCACCTCGACGTGCGAGAAGTCCTCCAGCCCGTACAGCGCCTCGGGCCCGAACCGCTCACCGTCCAGGCGGATCACCGCGGTCTCCCGCCCCCAGTCGTCGTCGGCGACCTCGGCGCGGCCGCCGACCACCACGCCCACCGGAACCATCTCCACCGGCTCGGCCTTCACCTTGTTCCCCCTCGTGTTCAGGACGGCCGTACCGCGACGCGGTCCAGCGCGGCCAGCAGTTCGGTCAGCTCCGGGAGTTCCCCGTCCGCCGCGTGCGGCACCGACAGGACCTCGCTCGGCTCCTCGTCCAGCAGGACGAAGGCCGCCCCGCCGGTGCGGGCGACCATCGACCATCCCGGCCCGTCCACGCGCAGCGTGCGCGCCTCCTCGCCCGCGAAGGACGACCGGACCCGGCCGGGCGGCGGCGGGGTCCTGGTGTACCCCAGCGCCTCCTTCAGGGCCCGTGCCAGCCCGGGGTGCGAGGCGGCAGCCGCCCCGCCGTCCGAGGCCACGCGCTCGCTCCAGTCCGCCCATTCCCGGGCGATCTGGTCGGCGCCCATGCGCCGTTGCACCGGGCCCCAGGTCTCGGCCGAGGGCGGCGCCAGCGGCACCCGCCCCGTTCCGTCCGCGCCCTGCTCCGGATCGTGCGGCTCCGGGATGCCGGCCGTCGCCACCGCGAGGTCCAGCGGCCAGCCCGCCAGCGAGATCACGATGGAGCGCTCGTCGGGGGACAGGTCGTACTCCATCCCGCAGTCCCAGGAGGCGATGGCCATGGCCACGAGCGAGACGTCGTCGACGACGACCGTCCAGCGCGCGCCCTCCTCGTCCTGCCCCAGCACCAGCCCGTACCCGCCGGGCACCGGCGGCACGCCGAGCAGGGAGCAGGCCTCGGGGAAGTCGTCTCCCAGGATGCTCGGGAACTGCGCGGGGGTCAGCAGTACGGCGGTCAGCACGTACAGCGAACCGCCGTCCTCCTCGTCGGACACGTGGCCTCCCGGTCGTTCTCTCGTCGGCGCACCCTAACCAGCGAGTAACCGCCGCGTCGAGAGCCCGCGGGAGGCGATTTCCAAGCCCGCTACCTGCACGGACCCGAGGCAAGGGGGCGCGACGACCGTCCTGGTCGCTTCAGGGGGTACGGACGGCCAGCGCCAGGAACCGGGTGTCCTCGTCGGCGTACGAGGTCATGCGCCAGCCCGAACCCGCCAGCAGCGGGCCGAGGTTGTGCTCGGCCCGCATGTCGTCAGGGGTCAGCTCGCGGCCGTGGGGGGGCGCCCCCCGCCGGCGGCCGCCGCGCGGGGAGCCCCCGGGCCGCCCCCCCCCGCCGCCCCCCCCCCCGGGCCCCCCGCCCCGGGGGGGGAAGCGCCCCCCCCCCCCCCCCCCCCCC
>NZ_JBSGXB010000479.1:0-3888 GCF_053609185.1 Streptomyces sp. NPDC054956
TCGTCGGTCGACGACGCTCCGCGTCGCCTCCCTCCTCCGCCTTGCGATGCACGGCACCGGACACCGCGGGCTGATCCGGCCTGATCCGAAAGACACGCCCTAGCCCCGGGGCCGATCCCCAGGCCCCGGCCCCGGAGCCCGAGGCCCATCTCCGGAGCCCGGGGCCGGGCCCCGTAGCCGGTTCCCCGGCACCCACCCCGTAGCCGGGCCTCGGCTACGGGGTGTCCCGCTGCGGGCCCCGGCCCTGGCAGGAAGAACACCCTGCGGGGCTGTCCCCTACCCGCCCTTCCACCGTTCCCCGGGCTCGGCCCGGAGCCGCGCCTCAGACGCCGGCGGGGCTGGGGGTGCTCCCGGGCTTGGCCCGGACCCGGTGCTCAGGCGTTGGGCGGGCTGGATCGGGGTCGCCCGGGCCGGCCCTCGAGCGTTGGGCGGGGCCGGAGGGGGATGCGGGCTGCGCCCGGACTCCTGGGGCTCCGCCCCAGACCCCGTGCCTCGAACGTCGGTGGGGCTGGGTGCTCCTGGGCTCGGTCTGGGCCCGGTCCTCAGCGGGGGCGGGGCTGGATTTGGCTGTTGCCCGCCGGGCGAGCTCAGTCCCGTCTGCGTCGAATCAGCCCCGCCGGCGTTTGAGGCGCGGGGGTCCGGGGGCCGGCCCCCGTGCAGTGGTGCCGCAGACGGCCACGGTCCGGGGCGGAGCGCCCGGGGGGCCGCGGGCGCAGTCCGCGCCCCGGGCTTCGGGGTCCGGGGCGGAGCCACGGGGAACGGGCGAAGGGTGGGTAGGGGACTTGCCCCGCAGGGCCGACCAGCCGCACCCGCCCACCGGGCCCCGCGCCGGGACCACGGTGGTCGCACTCCGGCCGACCCTCGCCGGCCGAAGCCCGGGAAGCGCACCCGGGCCAGCCCCCGCCGGACGGAGTCCGGCGCAGCGGGCCGAAGCCCGGGAAGCGCGCCCGCGCTGATCGGTGCGAGGGGCGCGTTGAGGAGGGGTGCGGTGCGAGGGGCGCGTCAGGAAGGGGCGGTCACCGGGAGGCCCGCCGCGCGCCAGGCCTGGAAGCCGCCCGTGAGGTCCGTCGCGTTGGGGAGGGACAGTGCGTGGAGGGAGGCCGCCGCCAGGGTGGAGGCGTAGCCCTCGTTGCAGATGACGACGATCCGGATGTCGTGGTCCACCGCCTCCGGCAGGCGGTGGGACCCCTCGGGGTCGAGGCGCCATTCCAGTTCGTTGCGCTCGACGACCAGCGCGCCCGGAATCAGCCCGTCCCGCTCGCGCAGGGCCTGGTACCTGATGTCGACGAGCAGCGCCCCGTCCAGGGATTCGGCGTGCGCCTGGGCCGGGTCCACGCGGGTGTACGTGGTGCGCAGCCGGTCCACGAGGGCGTCGATGCCGCTCACTGCCAGTCCGCCGGACGCTCGACCTGCTCCAGCGTGAGCACCGGGCCGGTGCGGCTGTAGCGGCGGATCAGGGGGAGCGGCGGGTAGTACGCGTGGACCGAGACCGCGTGCTCGGTCGGGGATTCGTTCAGCACCTCGTGCACGTGGTGCTCGCCGAAGGCCCGCCCGGTGCCCGGCCCCAGGTCGCGGGTGCGGTCGACACCGGGGGCCAGGGAGAGCGACTGCCAGCCTTCCGCGGGCAGCCGCACCGTCAGGGAGTTCTCCGTGAGGCTGCCCCGCGCGGTGGTGAACGCGCCCCGGGACTCGGCGTGGTCGTGCCAGCCGGTGCCGGTGCCCGGGGGCCAGCCGATCAGCCAGGCCTCGCTGCCGCCGGGGCCGTCGAGCCGGATCCAGGTGCGGCCTTCGGGGTCGAGGGGGAGGGAGGCGATCAGCTCGGCGTCGGAGGCGACCTGCCGGGTGAAGTCGAGGAGGGCCGCCGCCGTGATGGTGGGCTGGGAGGCGTACGGATCGGCGTACGCGGCGGCGGGGGCGTGCGTGGGTGCAGACATGGAGGATGACCGTCCTGGGGGTTCGCGAGAGCGCGCGGCACACGACGGGCGCGCGGAGGAATGGCGAATCAGCAGGAAGGGCGACACACGCAGCCCGCGTAGCGGAGCAGGTCCATATGGACCCTCCGCCACAGGCGTACGTCGTTGCCGGTCATGTCGGCGAGTGAAGCACGAGATCGGACGGCCGGTCAATCGATCACAGGTGCGGGAGTGGGCGCGGGCAGGGCCCTGGGCGAGCCCGAGCCCGAGCCTGAGGCCGCGGGCGCGCCGTGGCGCACCGCGTCGGCCGCCTCGTACAGCTCGGCCGGGCGGACCCCGGCGAAGGCGGCCGCCAGGTGCCCGTCGGGCCGTACGAGGAGCACGGTGTGCGCCGCGGCCCCCGGGTAGCCGTCGGCGACGAGCAGCTCGGCCCGGACGGGGAGCGCGCTGACCGCCGCCGCGAGGCGGGGCATCAGGCCGGCGCCGAGCCAGTGTCGCCGGTCCCAGACCCCGGTGCCCGGCGCGACGAGGACGACCAGCAGCCGGCCCCGGCCCAGCTGGTCGCGCAGCGGCACCGTGGAGCCGTCGGGCGCGGTCACCGGGATGTTCGCGACGGGCCCGCCCGGCTCGGTGGCCGTGGGGACCTCGCGGACGGCGACGGGCGGGGCGTACACGGGCTCCGCGCCCAGCGGGCCGCGCCCCAGGTGCCCGTCGGTCAGGAGCGATTCGGCGGACCGCGAGGCTCCGGGCAGGTAGGTGCGCAGGCCGCCGCCGGAGCGCAGCGCGGGCATGGCCTGGTCGGCGGCGCGCAGCCGGGCGGCCACCGCCCTGCGGCGCTCGGCCTCGTAGCTGTCGAGGAGCTCCTCGGAGGCCCCCTGGTGCCAGGCGAGCGAGAGTTTCCAGGCGAGGTTCTCGGCGTCCCGGAGCCCCTCCTCCACGCCCTGGGTGCCGAGCGCGCCGAGCAGGTGCGCGGCGTCCCCGGCGAGGAAGGCGCGGCCGTCGCGCCAGCGCCGGGCGAGCCGGTGGTGCAGGGTGTGGACCCCGGTGTCGAGGAGGTCGTACGGGGGAGTCGTGCCGCCGCACCACAGGGCGAGGGTGTCGCGGATGAGGGTCACCAGCGCGTCGGGGGTGACGAGGTCGCCGCGCGCCGGGAGCAGCCAGTCCAGCCGGTAGACCCCGTCGGGCAGCGGCCGGGCGGTGACCTCCTCCGGCGGGTTGCGGTCCAGCAAGGCCTCGCCCGGCCAGGGCAGTTCGGTGCGCAGGGCGGCCACGGCGTGCCGTTCCACGGCGGTGCGGCCGGGGAAGCGGATGCCGAGCAGCTTGCGCACGGTGGAGCGGGCTCCGTCGCAGCCGACCAGGTAACTGCCGCGCCACCACGTGGTCTCGGCGCCCCGGGTGTGGGCGGTGACCCCGTGGCCGTCCTGCTCCAGGGCGTCGATCTTGCTCTCGGTGACCAGCTGGACCAGGGGGTGCGCGACGGCGGCGTCGCGCAGTCCGCGGGTCAGGGCGTGCTGGGGCAGGTGTGCCGGGGCCGGGCCGTCCTCGAAGGTGATCCGCTGCGATGCGCGGCCGCGCCGCATGGTGCGCCAGGCGGCGAAGTACGTGCCCTCGTCGCGCAGGGTCGCGCAGCCCAGCCGGTGCACCATCGCGGCGGTGTCGGCGTGCAGGGCGACGGTGCGGGCGGGGCGGGGTTCGTCCTTGCCGGGTCCCTCGTCGAGCACGACGCAGGGCACGCCCTGGCCGGCCAGGGCGAGGGACAGGGACAGCCCGACGGGCCCCGCGCCGACGACGATCACCGGGTCCATGATGTGGCTCCCGATGTCCGGTATGTGATCACAGAACGTATGCAACCCACTGGAGGTGCCTGCGTCAAGTGACGCCGGGCCGGACAATGCCGAGTGGTGGGGGGGGGGGGGTGGAGGCCCACACACCCAACACCCCCCCGTGCTTAGAGGCCGGGGGAGCCGGGGAGGGA
>NZ_JBSGXB010000480.1:0-3860 GCF_053609185.1 Streptomyces sp. NPDC054956
GGCAACGGCAAGGGCCAGATCTTCGTGAAGGGCGAGGTCATCAAGACCGTCCCCGAGTCGAAGATCGTGGAGACCCTCATCGAAGAGGCGATGAAGATCGCCGAGCAGATGGAGAAGGACGGCGTCATGTCGGGCGAGCCGACGGTCGCCATCGGCGTGTAGTTCCGCCGCCCCCCGAGCGTTCCGGGCCCGGTCCCCGCCACCGGCGGGGCCGGGCCCTTCGCGCTGTACGGGCCCTGCGGCCCGGGGTCGTACGGCCGTCCGGCCCGGCCGGGCGTCCGGGCCCCGCAGGGGCCGCGCGGCGTACGCAAGCCACGCCGGGTACAGTGCGGAGATCAGCAGACTTGCATGGTGAGGCCCCAGTGTTGACGCAGACCACCACCCGGGTCCTAGAGCCCAGTGATCTTGACGCCGCGCTCGAGATCCTCGGACGCGAGCCGGTCGAGAACGCCTTCGTCACCTCCCGGGTCCAGGTCGCCGGGCTCGATCCGTGGCGCCTGGGCGGCGAGATGTGGGGCTGGTACGCGGACGGGGAGCTGCGCTCCCTCTGCTACGCCGGCGCCAACCTGGTCCCCGTGTGCGCCGGCCCCGACGCCGTCCGCGCCTTCGCCGACCGGGCCCGCAGGACCGGCCGCCGCTGTTCCTCCATCGTCGGCCCCGCCGAGGCGACCCGGCTGCTCTGGCAGCTCCTGGAGCCCAGCTGGGGACCGGCCCGCGACGTCCGCTCCCACCAGCCGCTCATGGTCACCGAGCACCCGTCCACCGAGGTCGCGGCCGACCCGGAGGTCCGCCGGATCCGCAAGGACGAGATGGACCTGATCATGCCCGCCTGCGTCGCCATGTTCACCGAAGAGGTCGGCATCTCCCCGATGGCCGGCGACGGGGGCCTGCTCTACCAGGCCCGGGTCGCCGAGCTGGTCTCCACCGGCCGCTCCTTCGCGCGCGTCGAGGACGGCAAGGTCGTCTTCAAGGCCGAGATCGGCGCCGCCACCTCCCGCGCCTGCCAGATCCAGGGCGTCTGGGTGGACCCCGAGTTCCGCGGCCGCGGGCACTCCGAGACCGGGATGGCCGCCGTCGTCGAGTACGCGCTCCGGGACGTGGCCCCCGTGGTGAGCCTCTACGTGAACGACTTCAACACCGCCGCGCGCGCCTCCTACCGCAGGGTCGGCTTCCGCGAGGTCGGCGCGTTCATGAGCGTCCTGTTCTGATTTTCGACGCGCCCGACTCCGTCCGTCGGTTCCCGGGCCGGGCGGGGGCGACCGGGGTCCTCCGGACGGCCGCGGGGGCGGCCCAGTAAGGTCACCGCATGCTGCCTACCCCCGGGGGAGAAGACCCCGCCCGGCCCGCCGGACTACGCATCGGGCCCCTCGACCTCGTCGACCGCGTCGACGACGCCCTGCGCGTGCAGGCCGTGGCCTTCGGGCTCAGCGAGGAGGAGGTCGGCATCCGGCGCTACATCGTCCAGCGCCACATGACCTGCCGCGGGGCCCGCGCGCTCGGCGCCTTCACCGAGGACGGGGTGCTCGCCGGGTTCGTCTACGGCATGCCCAACGACCGCGCGCACTGGTGGTCCGGCATCGTGGAGCCCTACCTGCGGGCCGGCGGTCACGAAGGCTGGCTCGACGGCTCCTTCGTGATCACCGAACTCCACGTCCACCCCGGGTTCCAGGGTCACGGCGTCGGCCGCACCCTCATCACCACGATCACCGACACCGCCGAGGAGAAGCGCTCGATCCTCTCCGCGATCGACATCGAGAGCCCCGCCCGGGGGCTCTACCGGTCCCTCGGCTACCAGGACCTCGCCCGTCCGGTCCACTTCCCGAGCGCGAGCCTCCCGTACGCCGTCATGGGCGCTCCGCTGCCCCTGCGCAGGCGCTGACCGCGGGCACCGAACGGGGGCACCTGCCGCGGGCCCGGCCGGCCGGACCAATTCGTTTCCGGGGCCGCGGCGGCCCCCGATAGCCTCTCGTCATGTCTACGCAACCCGTTCAGCGCATGTCCCGCCTCATGGCCAAGACGCTCCGCGAGGACCCGGCCGACGCCGAGACCATCAGCCACCGGCTCCTGGTCCGGGCAGGCTACGTCCGGCGCACCTCCGCCGGGGTGTGGAGCTGGCTGCCGCTCGGCAAGCGGGTCCTGGACAACGTCTCGCGCGTCGTCCGCGAGGAGATGGACGCGATCGGGGCGCAGGAGGTGCTCCTCCCGGCGCTGCTGCCCAAGGAGCCCTACGAGGTCAGCGGGCGCTGGTCGGAGTACGGGGACCTGCTGTTCCGGCTGAAGGACCGCAAGGGCGCGGACTACCTGCTCGGCCCCACCCACGAGGAGATCTTCACCCTGCTGGTCAAGGACCAGTGCACGTCCTACAAGGACCTGCCGGTCATGCTGTACCAGATCCAGATCAAGTACCGCGACGAGGCGCGGCCCCGCTCGGGCGTCCTGCGCGGCCGCGAGTTCCACATGAAGGACTCGTACTCCTTCGACGTGTCCGACGAGGGCCTCGCCGAGTCGTACGCCCTCCACCGCGCGGCCTACCGGCGGATCTTCGAGCGGCTCGGCCTCGACCACCGGATCGTGTCCGCGGTGTCCGGCGCGATGGGCGGCTCGGCGTCCGAGGAGTTCCTGGCGCCCGCCGAGGCGGGCGAGGACACCTTCGCGGACTGCCCCTCCTGCGACTACGCGGCGAACACGGAGGCGGTGACCTTCGCCCTGACCCCGGCCGGCGGCGAACACGGTCCGCTGGAGGAGATCCCCACCCCCGACACCCCCACGATCGAGACCCTGGCGGCCCACCTGGGCGTCCCCGCGTCCGCGACGCTGAAGAACCTCCTCGTCAAGGTGGACGGCGAGATCACGGCCGTCGGCGTACCGGGGGACCGCGAGGTGGACCTGGGCAAGCTCGCCGAGCACCTGGCCCCGGCCGTCGTGGAGTTGGTGACGGCCGAGGACTTCGCCGACCGGCCCGATCTGGTACGCGGCTACGTGGGCCCGCAGGGCCTCGACAAGGTCCGCTACCTAGCCGACCCCCGCATCGCGCCCGGCACTTCCTGGGTGACGGGGGCCAACAAGCCCGATACGCACGCCCGGAACGTGGTCTGCGGGCGGGACTTCGAGGTGGACCGGTACCTGGACGTGGTGGTCGTCGAGGCGGGCGACCCCTGCCCGTCCTGCGGGGCCGGGCTGAAGCTCGACCGGGCGATCGAGATCGGGCACATCTTCCAGCTGGGCCGCAAGTACGCGGACGCGTTCGGCCTCGACGTCCTCGGCAAGGAGGGCAAGCCGGTCCGGGTCACGATGGGCTCGTACGGCATCGGCGTCTCCCGCGCGGTGGCGGCCCTCGCCGAGCAGACGGCGGACGAGCGGGGTCTGTGCTGGCCCGCGGAGGTGGCCCCTGCCGACGTGCACGTGGTGGCGGCGGGCAAGGCGGTGCCGCTCGCTCTCGCGGAGTCCGCGGCCGGGGCTCTGGCGGAGGCGGGCCTCCGCGTCCTCCTGGACGACCGGCCGGGGCTCTCGCCGGGGGTGAAGCTCACGGACGCGGAGCTGATCGGCGTCCCGTGGATCCTGGTCGCGGGCCGCCGGTCCGCCGACGGCGTGGTCGAACTCCAGAACCGCGCGTCCGGCACCCGCGAGGAGCTCCCCCTGCCCGAAGCCCTGACCCGCCTGACCCGCTAGCGGCCCCGCCCCGTGCCACCCGCGGGCTGCGCCCCAGACCCCGCGCCTCGAACGCCGGCGGGGCTGGAAAATCCAGCCCGCCCGGCGTTCGAGGGTACGGGCGCGGAGCGCACGTACGGGGTCCGGGGCGGAGCCACGGTTTCGGGAAGGGGCGGGGTGGGGGAGAAGCCCCGCGCAGCGGCTACCCCGGC
>NZ_JBSGXB010000481.1:0-3857 GCF_053609185.1 Streptomyces sp. NPDC054956
TGGGCTGCTTATTTTTTGTATATGAGACAGCATTGCCACGCTCAACCGACCGCTGGCCCGCCGGGGGTGGGGGCCGCCCGGCCCCCACCCGGCGCCGCACGCTGCGCCGCGAAGTCCCGAGCACCGTCGGCCTCCTGGCCGACGCCGGGGACTTCGCGGCCATGCGCCGCTACCGCAGCTTCGCCTTCGACGACCACCGCGACTACCTCGAACAGGTCGAACGCCTGCTCCACTCCCTCGCCGCCCAGGGCATCCACACCACGGTCGCCCTCTTCGACCCCGAGGACTACGGAGAGTTCTGCCGGCGGCAGGGACTCGATCCCGACACCCCCGGCTCCCGCACCCGGTTCACCGCCGAACTGGCCGGCGCCGGCGGCTCCCTCCCGTACGCGGGCCAGCCCATCGACGAACTGGTCCCGCTCCTCGTGGACGAGGCCGTCCGGCAGGCCACGTGGGAGTACGCCACCACCCTCCTGGCCGGCGTCGGCAGCTGCGCCGACTGCGGCCAGGACATCGGCGCCGCCTCCTTCGAGCGCGCCGCCGACGCCCTCAAACACCTCGTCGACCGGGCCGGCCCCGGCCACCACCACCTCGTGTGCAGCGTCCCCGCCGAGGAGGAACAGCTCCTGGCCGTCCTGCACGCCGACGCGGCCGCACAGGGGCCGCCACGGATCGAGGGCCGCGAGGGCCTCGACTTCGTGACCGTCCTCGCCGCGGGCCTGGCCCTGGGCGGCCCCGGGGGAGTGGTCCTGCGCAGCACCGCCGAGGGAGTCCGGGACCGGGTCCACGGCTGGCGCCTGGACCGCGGCCGCCTGGTCCCCCTGTCGGCGGCGGCCGTCTTCAACGCCTACTGCACCGACGCCGACACCGGAGAACCCGTCGCCCCCGAACCGGGCGTCGAGTACTGCCCGGGCTACGAGGTCGACGAGCCGGGCCCCCACCACTGACCCGAACGGGTGGTGAGCCGCGCCCGCGAACGGCCGAGGGGCCCTCGCCACCGGCGAGGACCCCTCGATCGAACGACACACCGTCCGGTGCGGTGCCCGGGCTACTCGCCGGACAGCACCGCCTGGGCGGCCACACGGGCCTCCTCGGCGCTGTCCGCGGCACGCGCGGCGGCAGCCGCACGCTCGCACTGCGCCAGGGTGTACTTGGCGAGCGTCGCCCGCACGTAGGGAATCGAAGCGGCACCCATCGACAGGGAGGTGACACCCAGACCCGTCAGCACACAGGCCAGCAGCGGGTCGGAGGCCGCCTCGCCACAGACGCCACAGCTCTTGCCCTCGGCCTTGGCCGCGTCCGCCGACATGGCGATCAGGTCGAGCAGCGCGGGCTGCCACGGGTCCTGCAGCCGCGACACGGCTCCGACCTGACGGTCGGCGGCGAAGGCGTACTGCGCCAGGTCATTGGTGCCCAGCGACAGGAACTCGACCTCCTGCAGGATCGAGCGAGCCCGCAGCGCGGCGGAGGGGATCTCCACCATCGCGCCGAACTTCGCCCGCAGACCGGCATCGCGGCACGCGTCCGCGAAGGCCTTGGCGTCGATCCGGTCGGCCACCATCGGGGCCATGACCTCGAGGTAGACCGGCAGCCCCTCGGCGGCCTTGGCCAGCGCGGTCAGCTGCGTACGCAGCACGTCCGGGTGGTCGAGCAGCGAGCGCAGACCGCGGACGCCCAGAGCCGGGTTCGGCTCGTCGGCCGGGGTCAGGAAGTCCAGCGGCTTGTCGGCGCCGGCGTCCAGGACGCGTACGACGACACGGCCCTCGGGGAAGGCCTCGAGCACCTTGCGGTACGACTCGATCTGCTTCTCTTCGGTCGGCGCCTTCTTGCTGTCGTCCAGGAAGAGGAACTCGGTGCGGAACAGGCCCACACCCTCGGCCCCGGCCTCGACGGCCGCCGGCACGTCCGCCGGACCACCGACGTTGGCCAGCAGCGGCACCTTGTGACCGTCGGACGTCGCGCCCGGACCGGAGGAGGCGGCGAGAGCGGCCTTGCGCTCGGCGGCCGCGGCCTCCAGCTCGGCACGCTTCTCCGGAGACGGGTCCACGAACAGGTCGCCCGTGCTGCCGTCGACGGCGATGAGGGTGCCCTCGGCGATCTCGCCCGCACCGGGCAGCGCCACGATGGCCGGCACGCCCAGCGCCCGCGCGAGGATCGCGCTGTGGCTGGTCGGTCCGCCTTCCTCGGTCACGAAGCCGAGGACGAGGGCCGGGTCGAGCAGAGCGGTGTCGGCGGGCGCCAGGTCACGCGCGATCAGCACGTACGGCTCGTCGCTGTCCGGCACGCCCGGCATCGGCACGCCGAGCAGGCGGGCGACGATGCGGTTGCGCACGTCGTCCAGGTCGGCGACACGGCCGGCCATGTACTCGCCGGCACCCGCGAGGAGCTCGCGGTAGTGGGAGAAGGCGTCGTACACACCGCGCTCGGCGGTGCTGCCGACGGCGATCCGCCGGTCGACGTCCGTCATCAGCTCGGGGTCCGTGGCGATCATCGCCTGGGCCTCGAGCACGTGCTGAGCCTCGCCACCGGCCAGCTGGCCGCGCGCGATCAGGTCGGCCGACACAGCTTCCACGGCCTTGCGGGCGCGCCCCTGTTCGCGCTCCGCCTCGTCCGCGTTGATCTGCTTCGCCGGCGGCTCGAGAACCGCCGTACCCATGTGCCGAACCTCGCCGATCGCCACACCGTGGCTCACGCCGACGCCTCGCAGCGTTGTCTCCATTTCACCCGTCTCCGATTGAGCGACGGCCCCGCCGCCGCGATGGATGTCCGACTCGCCTATGGAGGCGGACACGTCACTTCCAGCTGAAGAGGACGTCCGAAGCCTTGACGTCCCCGGCCTCGACCACGTCGGAGAGGGAGTCCGCGGAGGCCTCCAGCGCCACGATGGGGCAGACGGAGGACTTGCCGGCGGCCTCGACGGCGGCCGGGTTCCAGCGGATGACGGCCTGGCCACGGCTCACGGTGTCGCCCTTGTTGACGAGGAGCTCGAAGCCCTCGCCGTTGAGCTGAACGGTGTCGATGCCCAGGTGGGTGAGCACACCGTGTCCTTCGTCGTCGACGACGACGTACGCGTGCGGGTGCAGGGAGACGACCACACCGTCAACGGGGGACACCGCCTCCGAGGGCTCCTGCACGGGCTTGATAGCGGTGCCCGGTCCCACCATCGCGCCGGAGAACACCGGATCGGGCACTGCCGCGAGTCCGATGGCGGTCCCGGCGAGTGGGGACGTCACGCTGGTCATGTGGGGCCTCCCAGGGGTGGGGCTACTTCGTGTCGCCGTCACAACCTGTCCTGGACGGCGTACTTTGAGAAGGGTAAGTCATGAGACGTCCCGGTTCCGCCTGAACTGCACCTGTTCATACAGGTACTGACGGAGGTCCCGAGCGAGTCAGGTGACAACCTAGTGGACTAGACCACCGGACTAGACCATACGCCTGAATCGATTTGCTTGGGCACCAGCGGACCTGTACTGTCGTGACTCCCGCCAGGAAGCCCCGCGTGAACATCTCGCGAACGGCTGATGGACGGGCATCCTCCTCTTCTTCACTGATCTTGATCTCGGCTTCTTTCCGCGTGCCTATTCGGCAAAACGGAGAGTGGTCAGGGAGACGGAAAAGGACTGATAGAGTCGGACTCGCCGGAAAGGGAAACGCGAAAGCGAAGAACCGGAAGGCGGAAAACAAGCGAGACTGACTCTGATAGAGTCGGAAACGCAAGAACGAAGGAAGCGCCCGGAGGAAAGCCCCAGTAATTGTTACTGCGGTGAGTACAAAGGAAGCGTCCGTTCCTTGAGAACTCAACAGCGTGCCAAAAATCAACGCCAAAAGTTGATACCCCGTCCACTTCGGTGGATGAG
>NZ_JBSGXB010000482.1:0-3850 GCF_053609185.1 Streptomyces sp. NPDC054956
GGCGGCCCGTCCGGGCATGGGGGGGGCGTACGAACGCGCCCGCCAGGCCCCCGTCGGGGCTAATTTGGCGTAAACGCCCCTGGGCGCCGGAGAACCCCTACAAAGGCGCCACGGGCGTTCCCGGGGACAGGATCGGGGCATGCTCTGGTCAGACCCGAAAGACGAGCCGCCCAAGGACATGCGCGAGGCGCAGGCGATGGTCCGGCGGATGACGGTGATCGTCGTCATCGCGATGCTCGTCGTGGTGTACGTGCTCGGCGTGGGCGGGTTCTAGGCCGCCTCGCGGCTGCGCCCTTCCCCGATGCGCCGGTCGCCCCCGCCGCGGGCTCCCGCGCCCCGGCGGCGGCCCCGGCGGCCCTCCTCGCCCGAGGGCGGCCTGCCGTCGCCCCGGCCGCCCTACGATGGCGGGCATGACTGCCGAACACCGCCCCGACGCCCGCCACGCGCTCGTCCTCGCCTCCGCCTCGCCCGCCCGGCTGAACCTGCTGCGGCAGGCCGGGCTCGCCCCGCACGTGATCGTCAGCGGCTTCGACGAGGACACCCTGAACCACGACGAGCCGGCCGCCCTGGCGCTCGCGCTGGCCGAGGCGAAGGCGGCCGTCGTGGCAGCCCTGGACGAGGCCGCGGGCTCCCTGGTGATCGGCTGCGACTCCGTACTCGAGCTGGACGGCGAGGCGCTGGGCAAGCCGGCGGACGCCGAGGAGGCCACGGCCCGCTGGAAGTCGATGCGCGGGCGCGCCGGGGTGCTGCGCACCGGGCACTGCGTGATCGACACGGCGACCGGCCGCCAGGTCTCGGCCACGGCGTCGACCACGGTGCGCTTCGGCGAGCCGACGGACGCGGAGGTGGCGGCGTACGTGGCCAGCGGGGAGCCGCTGCACGTGGCGGGGGCGTTCACCCTGGACGGGCTGTCGGCGCCGTTCATCGAGGGCATCGACGGGGATCACGGCAACGTGATCGGGATCTCCCTGCCGCTGCTGCGCTCGCTGCTGGCCGAACTCGGCGTGTCGATCACGGACTTGTGGGCTTGATCTCCCCGGTCTCACCGAAGCCGAAGTCCCCGAGCAGCGGGTGCCCGGGAGGCGCGTCCTGGATGTCGGGGCCGCCGTCGGCGCCGTCCGCGCCGTTCGCGCCTTCCGGGCCCGCGCCCTTGGCCCCGTAGAGCATCAGGCTGGCCACCAGCAGGCACAGGATCGCCATCATCAGGGCGAAGGCGGGCCAGCCGACCAGGCCGACGACGAGGGCGCCCAGGATTCCGTGGGTGACGGCGGCGGTGACGAGGACCACGCGGGCGAAGGAGCCCGGGGCCCGGTCGCGGATCGCGGCGACGGCGACGAGGACGGCGCAGAGCAGCAGGAAGCCGCCCATGCCGGCGCCCATCGCGTACGTGGCCGTGGACATGACGTCCGGATCCATGCCCGCTATGGACATCGACTGGTTCGCGGTGGTCCGTCCCAGGACGAGGTGGACGAAGGCGAGCAGCGCCCCCTCCGCGACGAGTACGACCGCGGTCGCTCCGGCCACGGATCTCCGCAGCACCACGCCACCCACACCAGCCACGACGCCCCCATCCCCCACAAGCACAAGCCTGTTCGACGCCTGGAGGCTACTAACGGGTAATCCTGCCGACAAGGGGCCGGGACCGCTTCGTTACGGTGGGGCTCCCACCCGGTGACGGCCCGGCGGCCCCCGGGCGTCGGCGCGGCGTCGGCGCGGTATCCGCACGGCGGTCACGCAAAGATTGAATGGGCCGTTCGTAGGGACTCGACAAAGAATCACCCGGGCCCGCTGACCTGGCGGACAGAGACCAGGGATGCGCTACAGGGTTACTGTGCAGTCGGGGATCCCCCTGACTTGGGGCGCCGCATGGGTTTTTTCGACTCCAGTCAGACTCGAATCACACTCCGTGTGGGCAAGGTCACCTCTGGGGAAGGGTCGAAAGGCCGTGTGGGCTGTCCCTAAACTCAGCTTGTTTCAAGGAGGGAGCCATCGTGCGCAAGGTGCTCATCGCCAACCGTGGCGAAATCGCAGTCCGCGTTGCTCGGGCCTGCCGGGATGCCGGGATCGGGAGCGTAGCCGTCTACGCCGATCCGGACCGGGACGCTCTGCACGTCCGCGCGGCCGACGAAGCTTTCGCGTTGGGCGGTGACACCCCGGCCGCCAGCTACTTGGACATCTCCAAGATCCTGCAGGCCGCAGCCGATTCCGGCGCGGACGCCATCCATCCCGGATACGGCTTCCTTTCCGAGAACGCCGACTTCGCGCAGGCCGTCATCGACGCGGGCCTGATCTGGATCGGCCCGCCGCCGCAGGCCATCCGCGACCTCGGCGACAAGGTCGCCGCCCGCCACATCGCGCTGCGCGCCGGCGCGCCGCTCGTGGCCGGCACGCCCGACCCGGTCTCCGGCTCGGACGAGGTCGTCGCCTTCGCCAAGGAGCACGGCCTGCCGATCGCGATCAAGGCCGCCTTCGGCGGTGGCGGTCGCGGTCTGAAGGTCGCCCGCACCCTCGAAGAGGTGCCGGAGCTCTACGACTCCGCCGTGCGCGAGGCCATCGCCGCCTTCGGCCGCGGCGAGTGCTTCGTCGAGCAGTACCTCGACAAGCCGCGGCACGTGGAGACCCAGTGCCTGGCCGACTCCCACGGCAACGTGGTCGTCGTCTCCACCCGTGACTGCTCGCTGCAGCGCCGCCACCAGAAGCTGGTGGAGGAGGCCCCCGCGCCGTTCCTGAGCGAGGCTCAGAACGCCGAGCTGTACGCCGCCTCGAAGGCGATCCTGAAGGAGGCCGGCTACGTCGGCGCGGGAACCGTCGAGTTCCTCGTCTCCGCCGACGGCCTCATCTCCTTCCTCGAGGTCAACACCCGTCTGCAGGTCGAGCACCCGGTGACCGAAGAGGTCGCCGGCATCGACCTGGTGCGCGAGATGTTCCGCATCGCCGACGGCGAGGAGCTCGGCTACGGGGACCCGGTCCTGCGGGGTCACTCCTTCGAGTTCCGCATCAACGGCGAGGACCCGGGCCGCGGCTTCCTGCCGGCGCCGGGCACCGTCACCAAGTTCAACGCGCCGACCGGTCCAGGCGTCCGCCTCGACGCGGGCGTCGAGACCGGTTCGGTCATCGGCCCCGCGTGGGACTCCCTGCTCGCCAAGCTCATCGTCACGGGTGCCACGCGCGAGCAGGCCCTGCAGCGGGCGGCGCGCGCGCTGGCCGAGTTCGAGGTGGAGGGCATGGCCACGGCCATCCCGTTCCACCGCGCGGTCGTCGCCGACCCCGCGTTCACCTCGGACCCGTTCACGATCCACACCCGCTGGATCGAGACCGAGTTCGTCAACGAGATCCCGGCGTTCGTGGTTCCCGCCGCGGACGACACCGAGGACGAGCCGGGCCGCGAGACCGTGGTCGTCGAGGTCGGCGGCAAGCGCCTGGAGGTCTCCCTCCCGTCCTCGCTGGGCATGACCCTGGCCCGCACCGCGGCGGCCGGCGGCGCGAAGCCGAAGCGCCGCGCGGCGAAGAAGTCCGGCCCGGCCGCCTCCGGCGACACGCTGGCCTCGCCCATGCAGGGCACGATCGTGAAGGTCGCGGTCGAGGAGGGCCAGCAGGTCAACGAGGGCGACCTGATCGTCGTCCTCGAGGCCATGAAGATGGAGCAGCCGCTCAACGCGCACCGCTCGGGCACGATCGTCGGCCTGTCGGCCGAGGTCGGCGCCTCGCTCACGTCGGGCGCGACCATCTGCGAGATCAAGGACTGACGTCCCGGCTGCGGCGCACCTACCCGCCTGCGGGTGCGTGCGCCGCTGCGCGGGGCTGGGTCCCCTACCCACCCTTCGCCCGTTCCCTGGGCTCCGCCCAGACC
>NZ_JBSGXB010000483.1:0-3845 GCF_053609185.1 Streptomyces sp. NPDC054956
CCGGGAAGGTGCCGGGGCCCGCTCCGTCGTCGGTGGGCCGGTCGTCAGCCGCGCGGGGTCCAGTAGTCCAGCAGCGTGCCGACGCCGTGCTCCACGGACTTCCACGAGCCGGTGAAGGAGACGACGGCGAGGGCGGAGGTCGGGAAGCCGCTGCGGTTCATCCGCTGCAGGGTGTCCCCCTCCGCGCTGCCCGCCAGGGCGTCGGCGAGGGCGTGCATACCGGGGTTGTGGCCGATGACCAGCAGGTTCTTGACCTCGTCGGAGGTCTCGTTGACCAGGGCGATGAGCTCGCCCAGCGAAGCCTCGTAGAGCCGTTCCTCGTACGAGGTCTTCGGCCGGTGCGGGAGTTCCTGGACGACGAGCTTCCAGGTCTCGCGGGTCCGGGCCGCACTGGAGCAGAGGGCCAGGTCGAAGGTGATGCCGGTCTGGGCCAGCTTCTGGCCGGCGGCCGGTGCGTCGTGGCGGCCGCGCTCGGCCAGGGGGCGGTCGTGGTCCGTGCCGTCCGACCATTCGGCCTTGGCGTGCCGGAGGAGGACGATCCTGCGGGGTGTGTCGGCGCTCATGACTCCCAGCTTCGCACGGATCGGGCCACCGGGCGCAGGGTGTTGAGGGGCTCGGGGGCCGGTGGGGGGCGCGCTCCGGCGTGCGGTGACGCGCGTGCGCGCCCTGCTCCTGGCGTGGTGTCAGCCGACGACGCGCAGCAGCTGTTCGGTGACGTGGACTATCGCGGAGCCCTCGCCCGAGGCGGCGTGGGCCTCGCCGGATCCGGCGAGGAGCAGGAGCATGAGGCCGAAGCCGAGGGCGGGCAGGGCGAGCGCCCACCAGTGCAGGCGGGCATCGGCTCCGACGGTTCGGGGAGCGGAGAGGTGCGTGGGGGCCGACATGGCCGCCTCCGTGGGGTGCGCGTGGGACGGGCTCGCTCTTGCTCTTCGAATCTAAGGATTCGAGCGCGCGGTTCCCATCGGGGACGCACCCCACTTGACCCTGAGCCTGACCCCCTAGGGGATGGGGGGATAACCCCACCACCGGGGCTCGCGGCGGCGCCGCTACGGGGAGGCGATGGTCGCGATGACGGAGATGACGACGGTCACGAGCAGCATCGCGCCGAGCACGATGCCGAGCTTCTTGTGGCCGTTCTGGGGGTTCGGTTCGAGTACGGGCGACATGCCGTTCAGTCTCGCATGCCGCATTCGTCCTCGATCGTGCGGTCCCGGCCCGCCAGCAGGCCGAGCGCGATCTGCGGGACGAGCAGTCCGGCCATCAGGGCCAGGGGCAGGTCCCAGCCGCCGCTGTGCTGGTACAGGGCGCCGATGAGGAGGGGGCCGGGGATGGAGATGAGGTAGCCGGTGCTCTGGGCGAAGGCGGAGAGCTTGACGACTCCGGCCGGGGTCCTGGCCCGCAGTCCGATCATGGTGATGACGAGCGGGAAGGCGCAGTTGGAGACGCCGAGCAGCAGGACCCAGAGCCAGGCTCCGGCGGCCGGGGCGAAGTAGAGGCCGAGGTAGCCGGCGAGCCCGAAGAGGCCGAGGGCGGCGGCGATGGGCCCTTGGTTCTTCATCCGGCCGGCCAGGCCGGGGATGACGAAGGCGAGCGGGACGCCCATGACCATGGTGACGGCGAGCAGGATGCCGGCGGTGCCGGCGGAGACCCCGGCGTCGCGGAAGATCTGCGGGAGCCAGCCCATGGTGATGTACGCGCCGGTGGCCTGGAGGCCGAAGTAGCAGGCCAGGGCCCACGCCGTGCGGCTGCGGACCACGCGCGGGCCGGTGTCGGTGCGCACGGCCGCGCCCTCGGTTCCGGCGGCGGCCGCCTTCTCCTTGCGGGCCGCGGCGGCGATGGGCAGCCAGGGCAGTACGGCGGCCACGGCGAGGAAGGCCCAGACCAGCAGGCCGGTGCGCCAGCTGCCGCCGAGGGCCTCGGTCATCGGGACGGTGGCCGCGGCGGCGAGCGAGGTACCGGCGGCCAGGGCCATGGAGTAGAGGCCGGTCATGGTGCCGACGCGGTCCGGGAACCAGCGCTTGACGATGACCGGGAGGAGCACGTTGGTCAGGGCTATGCCGGCCAGGGTCAGCGCGCTGGCGGCGAGGAATCCGGCGGCGTTGCTCGCGAAGGGCCTGATCAGGAGGCCCGCGGCGACGGCGGCCATGCCGGCGCAGACGACGGCGGCCGGGCCGAAGCGGCGGGAGAGCCGGGGCGCGGTGACGCCGAAGACGGCGAAGCACAAGGCGGGCACGGAGGTGATGAGTCCGGCGACGGTACCGCTCATGCCGAGGCCCGTACGGGTCTCCTCGAAGAGGGCGCCGAGGCTGGTGATGGCGGGCCGCAGGTTGAGGGCGGCCAGCACGATGCCGACGAGGAGCACGGGCCCGAGCCACGCCGGCTGCGGGGTGGCGGCGGGGGCGGGAAGGGGCTGCGGGAGTGCCGTGCTCGCGGCCCGGGGCCGGTTCAGGGTCTGGATTTCTTCGTCGGACATTCGACCATCATAGAATCATGGGATGATTGGTTGTCCACCCCGCGGCCGTATCGTGCCCGCCCCGAGAGGAACCCCGACCGCATGCCGCTGACCTCGCCCCGGCGATCCGCGCTCGTCGACCAGGTGATCGCCCAGCTCAGGAACCAGATCACCACTGGTGAGTGGTCCGTCGGGTCCCGCATCCCGACCGAGCCGGAGCTCGTGGAGCTGCTGGGCGTCGCCCGCAACACCGTGCGGGAGGCGGTCCGGGCCCTCGCGCACAACGGGCTCCTCGACATCCGCCAGGGTTCGGGGACCTACGTCCTCGCCACCAGCGAGCTGGCCGGCGTGATGCACCGCCGCTTCGCCGGCGCCGACCCCCGGCACATCGCGGAGCTGCGCTCGACGCTGGAGTCCTCGGCGGCCCGCCTCGCGGCGGAGCGGCGGAGCCCGCGGGACCTCGTACAGCTGGACGCGCTGCTGGCGCGGCGCGAGGAGGCCTGGGCGGGCGGGGACGCGGAGGTGTTCATCGCGGCGGACGTGGCCCTGCACATGGCGGTGGTGGCGGCCTCGCACAACGACGTCCTCATCGAGCTGTACGCGGACCTGGGCGATCTGGTCGCCGACTGGCTGCGCACCGACGTGGGCGCCGTCCTCGACCCCGCGTCCCATCTGGACCACGCCCGGCTGATCGAGGCGATCCGGCGCGGGGACGGGGACGCGGCGGCCTCGGAGGCGGCCGGCTATCCGTTCGTCTGCCTCGGCAAGGAGCACAAGCCCGTCACTGCCGCTGGTGGCTGACCCAGGCGGAGCGGACTTCCTTCCAGCAGCGGCTGGTCAGCTCCACGCGGCCGGCCGGGCCGACGGCCACGGCGGCGCCGTCCCCGTCCACGTCCCACCAGCGGTCGCATTCGACGTGCAGGCGGACCAGATCGGTCTGCGGGTACTTGTTGTGGCAGTACGCGACCACCTGCGAGCCCTCGATCTCGGTGTCGCAGTCGGCGCCGAAGAGCTCCCGGGCGGGGGGCCTCGCGGGCTGTACGGGCGGTTCGACGGGGATGCGGTCCAGGTCGACGGCGGCGGCCGTCGCGGATTCCGGGCCGGAGGCCGGGCCGGCGTCCTCGGACCGCGCGAGGGTTCCCGGGACGAGGAGTCCGGCCAGTGCCACCGAGGTGACCAGAAGCGATACCGCTCGGCTCCGCCTCGCGCGCACTCCCGTACCTCCTCCCCGCAGGAGCCGGGAAGATCCCGACGAGGCCAGTTTGCAGGGGAATGTCCTGATTTTCGACTCGGGAAGATCCGATGAGACGGCGAAAATCTGATCGAGTCGCCCCGCACCGCCCCCACCGCCCCGCGCGAAACGGCGGCGGCCGCGCCTCCCTGGAGGGAGACG
>NZ_JBSGXB010000484.1:0-3843 GCF_053609185.1 Streptomyces sp. NPDC054956
GAGCACGCAGAGCGTGCTCCCCGCGGCCCCTTTCGTATGCGTCAGAGCTTCTCGGGGGTGCGGATGCCCAGGAGGGACATGCCCTTCGAGAGGGTGCGGGCCGTCAGGTCGCACAGGAACAGGCGGTTCTCGCCGACGACGAGCTCCGGCTCGGGCTTCACGACCGGGCACTGCTCGTAGAACGTCGCGAACAGCGAGGACAGCTGGTAGAGGTACGCCGCCACCTTGTGCGGGGCGTGCTCCGCGGCCGCCTCGGCGATGACCTCGCCGAACTGGTCCAGGTGCAGGCCCAGCGCGCGCTCGGCCGGGGCCAGCTCCAGCTCCGGGTGGGCGGCCGGCTTGCGGTCGCCCTCGCCCGCCTTGCGCAGGATGGACTTGATCCGGGCGTACGCGTACTGGAGGTACACGGACGTGTCGCCGGTCAGCGAGACCATCTGGTCCAGGTCGAACTTGTAGTCGCGCGAGGCCGAGGTGGACAGGTCCGCGTACTTCACGGCGCCGATGCCCACGTACTGGCCGTTCTCGACGATCTCCGCCTCGGTCAGTCCGATCTTCTCGGCCTTCTCCCGCACCACGGCCGTGGCCCGGTCGACGGCCTCGTCGAGGAGGTCCACCAGCCGGACCGTCTCGCCCTCACGGGTCTTGAACGGCTTGCCGTCCTTGCCGAGCACGGTGCCGAAGGCCAGCTGCACGGCCTTGACCTCGTCGTTCAGCCAGCCCGCCCGGCGGGCCGTCTCGAAGACCATCTTGAAGTGCAGGGACTGCCGCGCGTCGACCACGTAGATCAGCTCGGTCGCGCCCAGGTTGCCCACCCGGTCGCGGATCGCCGAGAGGTCGGTCGCCGCGTAGCCGAAGCCGCCGTCCGACTTCTGCACGATCAGCGGGGTCGGGTTGCCGTCCTGGCCCTTGACGTCGTCGAAGAACACGCAGAGCGCGCCGTTGGAACGGACGGCGACGCCCGAGTCCTCCAGCAGCTTGCACGTCTCGACGAGCATGTCGTTGTAGCCGGACTCGCCGATCACGTCGGGGTCCTGGATGTCCATGTCCAGCTTGTTGAAGACGGAGTAGAAGTAGATCTTCGACTCGTCCACGAACCGCTGCCACATGGCCAGCGTCTCCGCCTCGCCGGCCTGGAGGTCCACCACCCGGGCCCGGGCGCGCGTCTTGAACTCCTCGTCGGAGTCGAAGAGCGTGCGCGAGGCCTTGTACAGCCGGTTCAGGTTGGACATGGCCTCCTCGCCGGAGACCTCCGCCCCGTCGGCGCCGTCGGCGGACTTGTGGTCCAGCTCGTGCGGGTGCTCCATCAGGTACTGGATGAGCATGCCGAACTGGGTGCCCCAGTCGCCGATGTGGTGGCGACGGACCACCTTCTCGCCCGTGAACTCCAGGATCTCCACCATCGCGGCACCGATCACGGCGGACCGCAGGTGACCGACGTGCATCTCCTTCGCGACGTTCGGCTGTGCGTAGTCGATGACCGTCGTACCCGGCTTCGCGGCGAGCGGCACGCCGAGCCGGTCGTCGGCGGCGCGCGCGGCCAGCGTCTCGACGATCGCCCGGTCGGTGATGGTGATGTTGAGGAAGCCGGGCCCGGAGACCTCGATCTCCTGGATCAGGTCACCGGTGTCGATGCCCTCGACCACCGTGGTCGCCAGCTCGCGCGGGTTGGCCTTGGCCTTCTTCGCGAGCGCCAGGATGCCGTTGGCCTGGAAGTCGGCCCGGTCGCTTCGTCGCAGCAGCGGGTCGCTCGCACCGGCGTCCGGCAGGGCGGAGGCGAGTGCGTCGGCGACGCGCTGATTGACGGAGGAAGCGAGGGAAGGGACCGAGGCCATGAGCTGCCGTTCCTGTGAGGTCGTGCCTGACGTTGTGCCGGAGAGTGCGCTCGGGTGCACTGGGGCGCACTTGGGTGTTCCGACAAGGACCGAGTATCCCACGCGAGGGCTGTCCGCATCCCGGGATATAGCGGCGATCCGGCGGCGGGGATGAACCTCGGAGCGCTCCCTTCCGTCTGGGAGAATGGCTGAAGCCAGCATTCGAGAATGAAGGACGTGTCGTGGCTGAGAACGCCCAGAGCAGCACCGAGACCGACTGGGTCTCCCGTTTCGCGGACGAGGTCATCGCCGAGGCGGAGCGCCGAGCCCCGGGCAAAGCCGTCGTCGTCGCGTCCGGTCTCTCCCCCTCCGGCCCGATCCACCTGGGCAACCTCCGCGAGGTCATGACCCCGCACCTGGTCGCGGACGAGATCCGCCGCCGGGGCTTCGAGGTCCGCCACCTGATCTCCTGGGACGACTACGACCGGTACCGGAAGGTCCCCAAGGGCATCCCCGGCGTCACCGAGGAGTCCCACGCCCAGCACATCGGCCGCCCGCTGACCGCGGTGCCCGCGCCCGAGGGCTCGGAGTACCCGAACTGGGCCGAGCACTTCAAGGCCGCCATGGTCGAGTCGCTGGCCGAGCTGGGCGTCGACTACGACCCCATCAGCCAGACCGAGCAGTACACGTCCGGCACCTACCGCGAGCAGGTCCTGTTCGCGATGAAGCACCGCGGCGACATCGACGCGATCCTCGACCAGTACCGCACCAAGCAGAAGCCGGGCGGCAAGAAGCCCCAGCAGAAGCAGGTCGACGAGGCCGAGCTGGAAGCGGCCGAGGGCTCGGGCGCGGCCGCCGAGGACGACGGCAGCGTCGGCGAGGCCGGGTACTTCCCGTACAAGCCGTACTGCGGCGCCTGCAACAAGGACTTCACCAAGGTCACCTCGTACAACGACGAGACGACCGAGATGACCTACGTCTGCACCGAGGACGAGTTCACCGAGACGGTCAAGCTCAGCGAGTTCAACCGCGGCAAGCTCGTCTGGAAGGTCGACTGGCCGATGCGCTGGGCCTACGAGGGCGTGGTCTTCGAGCCCTCGGGCGTCGACCACTCCTCGCCCGGCTCCTCCTTCCAGGTCGGCGGGCAGATCGTCGGCATCTTCGGCGGCGAGCAGCCCATCGGACCGATGTACGCGTTCGTCGGCATCAGCGGCATGGCCAAGATGTCCTCCAGCAAGGGCGGGGTCCCCACCCCGGCCGACGCGCTGAAGATCATGGAGCCGCAGCTGCTGCGCTGGCTCTACGCCCGCCGCCGCCCCAACCAGTCCTTCAAGATCGCCTTCGACCAGGAGATCCAGCGGCTCTACGACGAGTGGGACAAGCTGGAGGCCAAGGTCGCCGACGGCTCCGTCCTCCCGGCCGACGCCGCCGCCCACGCCCGCGCCGTCCGCGTCGCCTCGCACGAGCTGCCGCGCACCCCGCGCCCGATGCCGTACCGGACGCTCGCGTCCGTCGTCGACATCACCGCCGGACACGACGAGCAGACCCTGCGCATCCTCAGCGACCTGGAGCCCGAGCGCCCGCTGACCTCGCTCGACGAGGTACGCCCGCGCCTGGACCGCGCCGAGAACTGGATCACCACGCAGGTGCCCGCCGACCAGCGGACGCTCGTACGCGAAGACGCCGACGTCGAGCTCCTGTCGTCCCTGGACGACGAGGGACGCGAATCGCTGCGCCTCCTCGTGGAAGGCCTCGACACGCACTGGTCGCTCGACGGGCTCACCACGCTCGTCTACGGCGTGCCGAAGGTGATGGCCGGCCTCGAACCCGACGCCAAGCCGACGCCCGAGCTCAAGGTCGCCCAGCGCACCTTCTTCGCGCTGCTCTACCGGCTGCTCGTCACCCGCGAGACCGGACCGCGCCTGCCCACGCTGCTGCTGGCGGTCGGGGCGGAGCGGGTGCGCAAGCTGCTCGCCGCGTAGGTTCCGCACGGACGCGAGGAAGGGCCCGCACCCCCTGGGGCTGTCACTAA
>NZ_JBSGXB010000485.1:0-3819 GCF_053609185.1 Streptomyces sp. NPDC054956
GCCCGGGCCGGCCTGTGGGGCCCACGGCCGGTCGGGGTCCGGGGCCAGCCGTGTCGTGGTCAGGGCCACGGCGCCGAAGAAGTCGTTGCCCTGGTGGGCCGGCCCGTGTTCCTCGGCGAGCACGGTGAACCCCCGCTCGGCCAGCGCCTCGCGCAGATTCCCGGAGGGGATGAGGTGCTGGTGCTGCGGCTGGAACCAGGGCAGCCAGGCCGGGCCGAGCAGCCGGGACATCCGCGATTGCGGGTCGGGGAGCTCGATGGTCAGGTACCCGCCGGGGGCGAGGACGGCGGCCGCGGTGTCCAGTTCGGTGAGCGGGTCCCGGGTGTGCTCCAGGTAGTGGTACATGCTGACCACCTCGTACTGACCCGCGAGTTTCACCGAGAACTCCGGGAACTGGCCCTGGTATCCGGTCTCCACCCAGCCGCGCAGCTCGGCCTCGCGCACGCCGTCGCCCATGTCGAGTCCGTCGAAGCGGGTGGCCGGCCAGACGGCCCGCGCGGCGTTGCAGAAGTGTCCGTGCCCGGTGCCGACGTCCAGCCAGGAGGCCGGTTCGGTGTGGGGCCGGAGCATTTCGGCGCGGCCCCGGTAGGCGGCGCCGAGCCGCCCGAAGACCGTGGCGGCGCCCTCGCCGCCGCGACCGTCGTAGAAGTCCCGGTAGTAGAACTCCAGGCCTTCCAGGGTCAGTCGGGGGTTCTGGAAGACGTGCCCGCAGTCTCCGCAGCCTTCCAGGGTGAACCGGCCGGGCTTGGCCTGGAGCAGGTCGGGCACCCGGACCCGGACGGACAGCTGCTGGGAGCCGCACCAGGGGCAGTCCAGACGGCGGGGTTCGAGGAACCGGTCGGTCCCGGCGGCCAGGTCACCGCGGTAGGCGGCGGCCCGGACCGCGGCGCTCGCCGTGTCCGGCCCGCCCCCGTGCCCGGCGTCCCGGACGCGTCGGGTACGGGTCGTCGCGGCGGCCGTGCGCAGGGACGCGGTCAGGGAGCGCAGCGGCCGGGCGGCGGTGGCCCGGGCCAGATCGCCGGGGCGCAGCGGTGTGCCGGGCCCGCCCAGGGCCAGGTACGGCTGGATCCAGTACAGCCCGGCCGCGGCGGCGCCCCACCGGCCCTGGCGTACGGCGACCCCCGCCAGCAGCGCCAGCCCGGCGAGCTGGGCGGCGGCCAGCGGCCCCGGCGGCAGCCCCTGGGCGCGGAGTTCACCGGCGCGCGCCGCTCCGGCCGCGTCCGGCGGTGGTCCGCAGCTCAGGGCCGGTGCGATGGCCAGGCCCGTGGCATCGGTGGCGTACTCCTTCAAACGGCGGATCAGCGCGAGGAGTTCCGCCGGGGTGCGGTCCGCCTCGGCCGGATCCACCCCGGCCCGGGCGAGGACCTGCTCGGAGACGAGTACGGCGAACCCGGCGCCGCGCCCCTCGCCGAGCCGGTCCTGCCGGTAGGCGGCCGGATCGACCAGGCGCAGCAGGCCCAGCGCCCGCTCGGTGGCCAGGTCCCCGGGCAGCAGGTCCAGTACGGCCAGCCCCTCCCGGTCGGCGTGCGCGCACGCGGCGAGGAAGGTGGCCGCGTCGGCCTCGACCCCGCGGGCGGTGAGCAGCCTCCACCCGGCGGCGCGCGGTACGCCGGCGGCCTCGGGTCCGGCCGCGGGGCCGGTGGGCAGTACGGGGACGGCCCGCAGCCGGCGCGCGGCGCGCACGGTGCCCGCGCCGAGCGCGGCCAGCAGCAGTACGGAGGTCCACGGGACGCGGGGAAGGGGGAGCGGGGAGCGCGTCATACGAGTTTCTCCAACCGGTCGGCCGCGGCGGCGGCCCCGCCCGCCGCGGCGAATGAGGCCTGGATGCGCCGGGCGCCCCGGCGGTGGACGGGTTCGTCCAGCACGGCCGTGAGCGCGTCGCGCAGTTCCTCGGCCCTGGTCCTGCCGAACCGCACCCGCACCCCGGCCCCGGCTTCGACGACCTGCTGGGCGACGATCGGCTGGTCGTCGCGGATCGGTGCGACCACCAGCGGCAGCCCGTGCGCGAGGGCCTCGCAGACGGTGTTGTGGCCGCCGTGGCAGACCACGGCGTCCAGGTGCGGCAGCAGATCCAGTTGCGGCACGCTGTCCCGCAGCAACACGTTCGGGGGCACCGACCCGACCAGGGACGCGGGGGCCGCCAGCACCAACTGGACGTCCTCGCCGAGCCGTTCGGCGGCGCCGAGCACGGCGCCGTAGAACCTGCCGCCGGCCTCCTGGTTGAGCGTCCCGAGCGATACGAGCACCCGCCGCCGGGCCGGGTCCAGTTCCTCCCAGGGAAACTCGGGCGCGGGCGGCCGGGCACCGAAGGCCGGTCCGACGAAGGCGTAGTGCGGCGGGAACTCTTCGGCTCCGCCGACGAGTTCACGGCTGGAGAAGACCAGGACCAGCCGGTCCGAGAACCGCGGATCCCAGTCGGGGTGGGTCTCGTCCGGGCCGTCCCCGCATTCCTCCAGCAGGGCGGCGATCCGCTCGGCCACCCACTCCCCCACCTTCGGGAAGTCGGCGAAGGGCCGGGTGAGTTCGGCCGAGGTGCTGGCGGACGTCACCCACGGCACCCCCAGCCGGCGCGCGACCAGCGGACCGGCCAGGGCCTGCTGATCGGCGACCATCAGGTCAGGCTCGAAGGCGCGGACGGCCTGGGTAACTCCCGGCACCATGGCCCTGGCCAGCGGCACCAGTGCCTCCTCCCACAGGAACCGCAGTGCCCCGACCCCGCGCAGATCGCGCCAGCGGGCGTGCAGCGTCGCGTAGCCGCCGCCCGCTTCCTCTCCGGCGGGCAGGATGCGCGCGTGCTCGGGCAGCAGCCGGGCCAGCGCGCCGGCCGGGCCGGTCCAGGCCACCTCGTGGCCGCGCGCGGCCAGTTCGGAGCCGACGGCCACCGTCGGATTGACGTGTCCCGCCAGCGGCGGCACCGTGAAGAGCACCTTCATGGGACCAGCACCCCCGCCCGCGGGCGCTCCGCCGCCGGGGCCGCCGCGCCGGCGGCCGCCACCGCGTCGAGATGGGCCAGTACCGCCGCTCTCAGTGCCCCGCTGCTCTCCTTGAGCACGTCGTGGCCCAGGCCCGGCAGGATCTCGATCGCGGTGACCAGCGGGGCGTGGCGGGCCAGTTCCCTTGCGCCCGGGACCAGTTCGGAATGTTCTCCGCAGACGACGAGGACCGGGCAGCGCAGTCCGGCGTAGTCGGCCGGGGTGAAGGTGCGGCTGGCGGCGATGTCGTCGATGAGCGTGGTGCGGTTGAGCAGGTCGTCGGCGATGGCCGTCAGGTTGGCCGCCTTGCGCAGGCGCAGGGTGAGCAGTTCGGCGGGTACCGGACTGTCCTCCAGGCTGAGGGCGGCCGCCGACAGGGTGTCCACCATGTTCTCCACCCAGGCGCCGCTGAGCGGGGGTTCGAGCAGGGTGAGCCCGGTGACGAGGTCGGGCCGGGCGAGGGCCGCGTGCAGGGCGAGGGTGCCGCCGTAGCTGTTGCCGACCAGGTGCACCTTGCGCCGCCCGAGGCCGAGGGCGCCGAGCAGCGCGAAGAGGTCCCGTACGGCGGTGCGGCTGTCGTAGCCGGTGGCCGGGCGTTCGGTGCGGCCGTGGCCGCGCAGGTCGTAGAGGACGACCTCGTGCCCGGCCCGGGCCGCCGGGAGGGCGAGCGGGCAGTAGAAGGAGGACAGGTTGTCGACGACGAGCCCGTGCAGGAACACCACCACGGGACGGCCGGCGGGATCGGGGCCGGCGACCGGGCCGGCGGGGAGCTGCTGGACGTGGAAGCGGACCGAGTCCGCGGGGACGAAGGCCACGGCGGGATCAGCCGTCCGATCCGGGGGCGGTG
>NZ_JBSGXB010000486.1:0-3812 GCF_053609185.1 Streptomyces sp. NPDC054956
GGCCCCCCCGGGCCCTAACGGCGCGTGGGGGGGTTTAAATGGTGGCTCATGGCCAGGTGCCGTTCTATCCAGGCCACCGGGTCCCCGGCGGGGGCCCGCCGCGGGCTGGCCTGAGACCGGGAACGGCCGTGCCCCCGGCCGTCGGCCGGGGGCACGGGCGCGTCCGCTACTTGCCGGTTTCCTTCGTCACGAGCGCGATCGCCTCGTCCACGTCGTCCGTGACGTGGAAGAGGTAGAGGTCGTGCTCGGAGGCCTTGCCCTGGGCGATGACCGTGTTGCGCAGCCAGTCGACGAGCCCGCTCCAGTACTCCGTGCCGAACAGCACGATCGGGAAGCGGGTGATCTTCTGCGTCTGGACCAGCGTCAGGGCCTCGAAGAGCTCGTCGAGCGTGCCGAGTCCGCCCGGCAGGACCACGAAGCCCTGCGAGTACTTCACGAACATCGTCTTGCGGACGAAGAAGTACCGGAAGTTCAGGCCCAGATCCACGTGCTGGTTGAGCCCCTGCTCGAAGGGGAGCTCGATGCCCAGGCCCACCGAGATGCCGTTGGCCTCCCGCGCGCCCTTGTTGGCCGCCTCCATGGCGCCCGGGCCACCGCCCGTGATCACCGCGAAGCCCGCCTCGACGAGCGCGCCGCCGATCCGTACGCCCGCGTCGTACTCCGGCGATCCCGCCGGAGTACGGGCCGAGCCGAACACGCTGATCGCCGGCGGCAGCTCCGCCAGGGTGCCGAATCCCTCGATGAACTCGGACTGGATGCGCAGGACCCGCCAGGGATCGGTGTGCACCCACTCGGAGGGCCCGGCCGAATCCAGCAGCCGCTGGTCGGTCGTACTGCCCGCCTGCACCTGGCCCCGCCTCCTCAGCACCGGCCCGAGCTGCTGCTCCTCGGGCCGACGACGGGCGGAACTCTCGGGGTTGCCCATGATGTGCTCCCTCCTGCTGATCGTTGGATCAGGTTAGGCGCACAAGGGTGACGAGAAGCGGAATTCAGGAGGTCAGCCAGGCGCGGAGTCGTTCCTCGCAGTGGAGGATCGCCTTCGTCTCCACGCGTTCGTCGACCTTGTGGGCCAGCAGGGCGTCGCCCGGGCCGTAGTTGACCGCCGGGACGCCGAGCGCGCTGAAGCGGGAGACGTCCGTCCAGCCGAACTTCGGCATGGCGTGGCCTCCGACGGCCTCCATGAAGGCCGCGGCCGCCGGGTGGGAGAGGCCGGGGAGCGCGCCGGGCGAGGAGTCGTCGACCACGAACTCGGCGATGTCGCAGTCGGCGAACACCTCGCGCACGTGGGCCAGCGCCTCGGCCTCGCTGCGGTCCGGGGCGTAGCGGAAGTTGACCGTCACGGTGCACGCGTCGGGGATGACGTTGTTGGCGACGCCGCCCTCGATGCGGACCGCGTTGAGGCCCTCGTGGTACTCCAGCCCGTCGATGACCGGCTTGCGCGGTTCGTAGGCGGCGAGCTTCGCCAGGATCGGGCTCGCGCTGTGGATGGCGTTGGAGCCCATCCAGCTGCGCGCGGAGTGGGCGCGCTCGCCCTTGGTGCGGAGCAGGACGCGCAGGGTGCCCTGGCAGCCGCCCTCGACCTCGGCGTTGGAGGGCTCCAGCAGGACGGCGAAGTCGCCGGTCAGCCAGTCGGGGTGGGCTTCGGCGACCTTGCCGAGGCCGTTGAGGTCGGCGGCGACCTCTTCCTGGTCGTAGAAGACGAAGGTGAGGTCGCGGTTGGGCTCCGGCACGGTCGCGGCGATGCGCAGCTGCACGGCGACGCCGGACTTCATGTCGGTGGTGCCGCAGCCCCACAGGACGTCGTTCTCGTCGAGGCGGGACGGGACGTTGTCCGCGATGGGCACGGTGTCCAGGTGGCCGGCCAGGACGACGCGTTCGGCCCGGCCGAGACGGGTGCGGGCGACGACGTTGTTGCCGAAGCGGTCCACGGTCAGGTGCGGCAGGGCGCGCAGCGCGTGTTCCACGAGGTCGGCGAGTACCTTCTCGTCGCCGCTCACGGAAGGGATGTCGACGAGCCGGGCGGTCAGCTCGGCGGCGTCCAGGGTGAGGTCCAGCTCGGATTCGGGCATGGAGCTGACCCTAACCCCACGGGCTGCGGCGAAGCCTTGTCCGTCCGGCCGATGGACGCGCGGGGCGGCTCCAGTACGGTGGGCGGCGTGTCGCAGACCGATCAGCCCCGCCCCCGCCGTCGTCGCCGTCCGCTCCGCCTGGCTGCTGGTTTCCTCGTTCTGGTGGCGGTCGCCGGCTACTTCGTCGTGCAGCGCGCGTCGAACGGCGGCGGTGGCGCGCCGTACTGCACGGCTTCGGTCAACGCCATGGGCGGCGGCAAGGGCGACTCCGGCCAGTACTACGAGATGACCCCGGAGCAGGCGTCGAACGCGGCGACGATAGCCGCCGTCGGGGTCTCCAAGGGGATGCCGGACCGGGCGGTGACGATCGCGCTGGCGACCGCCATGCAGGAGTCGGCGCTGCGCAACCTCGACCACGGTGACCGGGACTCGCTCGGCCTGTTCCAGCAGCGGCCCTCGCAGGGCTGGGGCACCCCGGCGCAGATCATGGACCCCGTGTACTCGGCCGGGATCTTCTACGACCGGCTGGCCGAGATCAAGGGGTACTCGCGGCTCCCGCTGACGGTGGCGGCGCAGAAGGTGCAGCTGAGCGCCTTCCCGCAGGCGTACGCGAAGCACGAGCCGGACGCGACCGTCCTGACCACGGCCCTCACCGGCGGCGGCCACCTGGCCTGCGCCGGGCCCGCGCCCGCCCGGGCGGGCGATCCCGCGAAGCTCCGGGCGGAGCTGTCCCGGCTGATCCCCAAGGGCGGGCCGCACACGATGCCGGCGGAGCCGCCCGCGACCGCGGGCGGCCGCGCGGCCGGGGAGACCGAGGTGACCCTGGTCGCGAAGGCCGACGGCGGGGAGGCGGCGGCGCGCTCCGGGCAGGTGCTCTCGCAGTGGGCGGTGGCCAACTCCCGCGAGCTGGGGATCGCGCGGGTCTCGTACGTCTCCGGCGCCTGGATCGCGGGCGAGGACGACGGCCGCTGGCAGCTCAAGGGCGGTACGGGTGCCAAGGAGGGCGTCGGGGACCCGCGCAACGCGGCTCCGGGCCAGATACGGATCTTCGTGCGCTCCTGAGGCGCCCCGCCGGGCCCCGGTCGGGCGTGCGAACCGTCACCCGTGCGGGGGTGACCCGTCCATGGGACCCACGGGCCCTCCCGGGCACACATGCGCAGGTCGGCGCGCATCCAATGCGGTTGTCGCGGAAGCCGATTAAACGATGCGTTACTGATCCTTTACCCACCGGCTCCGCAACTCGGCGCCCCCCGCGAGCGGTTGTACCGGCGTACTCAGCCGCTACCGCTTAGGAGCATCATGTCCCTCCCCCTGACCCGCCGGATCGCCCGTACCGCGCTGCTCCTCGCAGCCGGGGCAGCTCCCGTGGTCGGTGCGGCCGGCGCGGCCAGCGCCGCGGGCCTGGAGTCCGTGCCGCAGCTGGGCTCGCTCGCCGCACCGGACGCGTCCGCCGCCGCGGGTGACACCGCGAGCGACACCGCCGCGACCGCCACGGAGACCGCGGGCACCGCCACCAAGGCCCTCCCGGCCGTCCCGGGCGCCCCCGCCGACCTGACCGGCACCGCGGGCGCCCTCCTCGGCGGGCTCCCGGCGGGCCTGCCCGGTGGCCTGCCGGCCGGGCTTCCGGGTGGTCTGCCCGGCGGGCTGCCGGGTCTCGGCTAGCCGCCGCAGCAAGAACGCCGAGGGGCCCGGGAGCACGAACTCCCGGGCCCCTCGGGCCGTCTGCACACTTACCTGCGGCGC
>NZ_JBSGXB010000487.1:0-3770 GCF_053609185.1 Streptomyces sp. NPDC054956
GAAGGCGGGGGCGCACGATTGAGTACGCCTACTCATGGCGGCCCGTGCCGGCCCGCAGGAGCATGGGCAGTCCGGACGTGCGAACGGGGAGGCGGGGGCATGGGCAGGTCTCTGGGGGTGGCGGCAGCCTTCGTGGCGGCGGTCGCGGCACTGGTCTTCGCCTACGTGGCAGGGGCACCGCCCGCGGTGGTGTTCGCCGTCGGGGCGGGTGTGCTCAGCCTCCTGTGGCTGCTGCTCCTGCTCACGCTGCCCTGGAACCTGTACTTCCGCGCGCACGCGGTGCTCGCCGAGATCGCGGTGAGCCGCGAGAAGGGCATCGAGGTCTCCCCGGCCCGGGATGCCGAAGCCGCGCGCATCGCGCGGACGATGCTCCGCGCGGCGATCGCGGGCCACGGCCTCACGGCGGCGGTCGTCCTGGTGGCCACCTGGGCGACGGACGAGTTCACGGGCTACTGGTTCGCCGCGTTCTTCCTGCTGAGCACCTTCTTCCGGCCGGCCGGTGCCTACTTCGGCCAGCTCCGACGACGCCTGGGCACCCTCCTGAAGGACGTCACGTACCCGCGGGACGACGTCGTCGAACTGCACAAGCGACTGAACCTCGCCGAAGCCGGGACACGGACCCTGGAGGAGAAGGCCGAGGAACAGTACCGGGCCCTCGCCGAACTGCGCCGCACCGTGGACGCGCTGGCCCTGAGCTCCTACGAGCGGACCGAGGAGACGAACCGCAGGATCGCCGCGCTGGGCCGGGAGTTCGAGTCCACGGTGAACCGCCTCACCGACAACCAGGAGATCATCGCCGGCGTCAAGGCGTTCCTGCGCCTCCTGCGTTCCACCGACGCGGGCGACGACACCCCGGTCCCCTCGTAGTGTGCCGGTGCGGCCGTCCGCCGCACCGGCGCACCACGGGATGCTCACATGTTGATCATGTGGCCGGCCAACCCGTGCACGGCCTCCTTGACGGCCTCGCCCAGGGTCGGGTGGGCGTGGACGTTGCGGGCCACCTCGTGGACGGTGAGGTCCCATTGCTGGGCCAGGGTCAGCTCGGGAAGCAGTTCGGTGACGTCGGGGCCGATGAGGTGACCGCCGATCAGTTCGCCGTACTTGGCATCGCTGATCAGCTTCACGAATCCGGCGGTGTCGCCGAGGCCATTGGCCTTGCCGTTCGCGGTGAAGGGGAACTTGGCCACCTTGACGTCGTAGCCGAGCTCACGGGCCTGGGCCTCGGTGTAGCCGAAGCTCGCGATCTGCGGCTGGCAGTAGGTGGCGCGGGGGATCATCGCGTAGTCGAGTTCCATGGTCTCGGCATCGGCGATCGTCTCGGCCGCGATCACCCCCATGGCCTCGGCGGTGTGGGCGAGCATGAGCTTCGCGGTCACGTCGCCGATGGCGTAGATGTGCGGGACGGAGGTGCGGCAGCGGCCGTCGACCTCGATCGCGCCGCGGTCGGTGACGCGCACGCCCGTCTGCTCGAGGCCGTACCCGGTGACGTTGGGTGCGAAGCCGATCGCCTGGAGGACCTTGTCGGCCTCCAGCACCTTCGGGGTGCCGTCCTTCCCGGTGACGGAGACGCGGACCCGGGGCCCGGACTCGTCGATGGCGTCGACCCGGGTGGAGGTGAGGACCTCGATGCCCAGCTTCCGGTACTGGCGGGCGAGTTCGGCGGAGACCTCGGCGTCCTCCAGCGGGGCGACACGGTCCAGGAACTCGACGATCGTGACCTTCACGCCGTAGTTGTGCAGTACGTAGGCGAATTCGATGCCGATGGCGCCCGCACCGGCGATGACGATGGACTGCGGGAGGTCATCGGCGAGGATCTGCTCCTCGAAGGTCACCACACGCGCACTGCGCTTGGTACCGGGCAGCAGCTTGGGCGTGGCGCCGGTGGCGATGATGCACTGATCGAAGCCGATGGTGCGGGTGTTGCCGTCGTAACCGGTGACCTGGAGCGTGTTCGGGTCCAGGAAGGTGCCGCGCCCGTCCACCTCGGTGATCTTGTTCTTCTTCATCAGGTAGTGGACCCCCTTGACCCGGCCGTCGGCGACCCGGCGGCTGCGCCGGAAGGCCTCGCCGTAGTCGAAGGTGACCTCTCCGTCGACCTTGATGCCGAAGGTCTTCGCCTCATGGGTGAAGATGTGGGCCAGTTCGGCGTTGCGCAGCAGGGCCTTGGTCGGGATGCAGCCCACGTTCAGGCAGACACCGCCCCAGTACCTCTCCTCCACAACGGCGACGCGCTTGCCCAACTGGGCGGCACGGACGGCGGCGACGTAGCCCCCGGGCCCGGCTCCGAGTACGACGACATCGAATCGATCGTCCTGCTCGACCATGGTGCGATCCTCTTCCATCGGTTCAACTGCCCTTCTGCAAGGGCCCCTACTGAAGAGTGTCGGCCATGGATGCCCGAGAGTTGGATCATGGCTGCGATGCGGGAGGGGTGGAGCGTGCAGGACGACTTACTGGTGGTCGGCTTCGACCTGGCAGCAGGGCACGAGGTACACGTGGCCGATCAGCCGCCGGAGTACTGGCGGCAGCGTGGTTACGGCGGCACGGGGCAACTGGTGTGCTTCTACTGCTTTCACGGGTTCGAGGCACCCATGGGCACGCGCGTGCCGTTGCTGACGCGTGGGCGCCTGGGCGGAAAGGTGCGTACGCACTTCGCGCACCCGCCGGGGCAGGCCCCCGAGGGCGGTCACCATCCGGAGACCGTCTGGCACATCACCACCAAGCACACGCTGGCCCGCTGGGCGCGCAGCCGCCCGGGCGTCGCCGCGGTACGGCTGGAGCAGTGGACCCCGGACCAGGACCGCCGCGCGGACGTTGCCGTGCGGTTGGAGGACGGCACGCGCCTCGCGCTGGAGGCACAGCGGATGCTCATGACCGATGACGCGTGGCGCGCCAGGCACCATGACTACCGGCGGCAGGGCATCGTCGACGTCTGGTTCTGGCGGCCCGGTGTGCACTTCCCCCACGTGGTCCTCTCCGAGGGTCTGCCGGTGTGGTTCTACGTCCCGTCCAAGGGCACGGCATGGACCGCCTTCGGCCGGGCGCACCAGAGGACGCACCGGTGGTGGGAGGCGAAGGACCCGGCCGTGTTCGGTCTGCACCATCCGCCGTGCGCGCTCGACGACCTGGAACGACAGGCAGTACCCCTCGGTGAGCTGGACCTGGACGAGCACGGCGCCGTACTGCCTCCGAGCCTGCGACACAAGCTGAGCGACTCCCAGAGCGAAGCCCGCGAGGAGGCCGCGGAGCGGCGGGAGAGCGCGGCACGGTACGCCCGCCAGCTGCGCGAGGCCCAGCAGCGACGCGAGGAGGCCGACCGGCACCCGAAGCCCTTGCCGGCCCCCCGACTGCCGCCGGGCGCCCTGCGCTGCACGGTCTGCAACCGAGCCCTGGCTCCGGAACTGGCGAGGGCCGGTCGCCATCTCCTGTGCTGACCGAACCGCTCCCGGCGGCGGGTGGAGGGGCGGGCGCGGAGGATCCGCTACGGAAGGTCGGTGGCGCGCAGGTGGGCGCGCAGCCGCAGTGCCTCGTTCAGCGGGGGCCGGAACAGCGCCGGATTCTCTGCGGCCAGTGCGGTGAAGACCTCCACCGCTTCCTCCGCCTCGGTCAGCGCCTCGCGCAGGCCGAGATCCTGGCCGATCCGCATCAGTATCACGAGGATCAGCAGATACCCGAGCTGAGGCCGATAGGATTCCGGGGCTTCCCGGGCGAGCCGACGCCAGATGAGGAGCGCCTCCTCCCCGGCCGCGATGACTTCCTCGTACCGCTTC
>NZ_JBSGXB010000488.1:0-3757 GCF_053609185.1 Streptomyces sp. NPDC054956
GGTCCCGGGCCGCCGCCGTCGCCGTCTGCGCGAGCGGTACGAGTTCGGCTACGAGCCGAGGATCGTCGCGAGGAACTCCCCGGTCCAGCCCAGCAGTTCCCGCCCGACCAGCGGCTTCCCGCCGACCCTGGCCGTCTTGGGACGCGGGATCAGCACCTGCGAGGTGGCCGGCTTGAGCACCGAGCCCGGGTAGAGCCGCTTCAGCCGCAGCTCCTGCGATTCGCGCAACTCCACCGGCCCGAAGCGGATGTTGGGCCCCTGAAGGGTGATGTCGCCGACCCCGCAGGCGCGGGCGAGCATCCGCAGTCCGGCCACCAGCAGCAGGTTCTCCACCGGCTCCGGCAGCTTGCCGTAGCGGTCGGTGAGCTCCTCGCGCACGGCCTTGACGTCCTCCTCGGAGTTGGCCGCCGCGATCGACCGGTAGGCCTGCAGGCGCAGCCGCTCGCCCGGCGCGTAGTCGTGCGGGACGTGCGCGTCCACCGGCAGCTCGATCTTGACCTCCAGCGGCGGCTCCTCCTCCACCCCGCCTTCGACGGCCGCCCGGTAGTCGGCCACGGCCTCGCCGACCATGCGGATGTACAGGTCGAAGCCCACGCCCGCGATGTGGCCGGACTGCTCGCCGCCGAGCAGGTTGCCCGCGCCGCGGATCTCCAGGTCCTTCATGGCCACGTACATGCCGGCGCCCATCTCGGTGTGCTGGGCGATCGTCGCGAGCCGCTCGTGCGCGGTCTCGGTCAGCGGCTTCTCCGGCGGGTAGAGGAAGTACGCGTACCCGCGCTCGCGGCCGCGGCCCACGCGGCCGCGCAGCTGGTGGAGCTGGGAGAGGCCGAAGTTGTCGCCGCGCTCGACGATGAGGGTGTTGGCGTTGGAGATGTCGATGCCGGACTCGACGATCGTCGTGGAGACCAGCACGTCGAACTTCTTCTCCCAGAAGTCCACGACCACCTGTTCCAGGGCCTGTTCCGACATCTGACCGTGCGCCGTCGCGATGCGCGCCTCGGGCACGATCTCGCGCAGCTTGGCGGCCGCCCGGTCGATGGACTCGACCCGGTTGTGGATGTAGAAGCACTGGCCCTCGCGCAGGAGTTCACGGCGGACGGCCGCGCCGATCTGCTTCTCCTCGTAGGGGCCGACGAAGGTCAGGACCGGGTGGCGCTCCTCGGGCGGGGTGGTGATCGTGGACATCTCGCGGATGCCGGTCACCGCCATCTCCAGGGTGCGCGGGATCGGCGTCGCGGACATGGTCAGCACGTCGACGTTGGCGCGCAGCTTCTTCAGCTGCTCCTTGTGCTCGACGCCGAACCGCTGCTCCTCGTCGACGATGACCAGGCCCAGGTCCTTGAACTTGGTCTCCTGCGAGAACAGCCGGTGCGTGCCGATGACGATGTCCACGGAGCCCTCGCGCAGACCCTCCAGCGTGGCCTTGGACTCCGATTCGCTCTGGAAGCGGGACAGCGCCTTCACCTTGACCGGGAACTGCGCGTACCGCTCGGAGAACGTCCCGAAGTGCTGCTGCACCAGCAGTGTGGTCGGTACGAGGACGGCGACCTGCTTGCCGTCCTGGACCGCCTTGAACGCGGCGCGCACGGCGATCTCGGTCTTGCCGTAGCCGACGTCGCCGCAGATCAGACGGTCCATGGGGACCGACTTCTCCATGTCCTCCTTGACCTCGGCGATGGTGGTGAGCTGGTCGGGGGTCTCCGCGTACGGGAAGGCGTCCTCCAGCTCGCGCTGCCAGGGGGTGTCGGGGCCGAAGGTGTGGCCGGGGGCCGCCATGCGGGCGCTGTAGAGCTTGATCAGGTCGGCGGCGATCTCCTTGACGGCCTTCTTCGCGCGCGCCTTGGTCTTGGTCCAGTCGGCGCCGCCGAGCCGGTGCAGGGTCGGGGCCTCGCCGCCGACGTACTTGGTGACCTGCTCCAGCTGGTCGGTGGGGATGTAGAGCCGGTCGCCGGGCTGGCCGCGCTTGGCGGGCGCGTACTCGACGAGCAGGTACTCGCGGGTGGCGCCCTGCACGGTGCGCTGGACCATCTCCACGTAGCGGCCGACGCCGTGCTGCTCGTGGACGATGTAGTCGCCGACCTCCAGGGTGAGGGGGTCGATCGTCTTGCGGCGCCGGGTGGGCATCCGGCCGAGGTCCTTGGTGGCGGTGCGCTGGCCGGTCAGGTCGGTCTCGGTCAGGACGGCGAGCTTGAGGGCCGGGTCGACGAAGCCGTTGTCGAGGGAGCCGCACGAGACGTGCACCAGGGAGGGTTCCAGGGAGGCGAGGTCGGCCTCCAGGCGGGCCGGGATGCCTTCCCCGCCGAGCACCTCGACGGTGCGGGCGGCCGGGCCGTGGCCCTCGGTGAGGTAGACGGTGTGCCAGCCGTCGGCGATCCAGGCCTTGGTGTCGGCGAGCGCGCGGGCGGTGTCGCCGCGGTAGGCCTCGGGGGCGTGCATGCCGAGCTTGAGGGTGTCGCCGCCGGGGCGCTCGTCGTCGGCCGCGAAGGGGGACACGGACCACCACATCATGCCGAGCTCGCGCGCGTGCTCGCGTACGTCGGCGATGCCCCGCAGCGAGGCCGCGCCGACGTCGATGGGGGCCTCGCCGCCGCCGGCGGTGGCCGCCCAGGAGGCCATCAGGAACTCCTGCGAGGTCGCCACCAGGTCGGAGGCCCGGGTGCGCACCCGCTCCGGGTCGCACACGACGGCCATCGACCCGGCGGGCAGTACGTCGATCAGCAGTTCCATGTCGTCGACCAGGACCGGGGCGAGGGATTCCATGCCCTCCACCGCGATCCCCTCGGCGATCTTGTGGAGCAGTTCGCCGAGCTCGGGGTGGAGCTCGGCGAGGGCCGCGGCGCGCTCGCGGACCTCGTCCGTCAGCAGCAGTTCCCGGCAGGGCGGGGCCCACAGGCCGTGCTCGGCGATCTCCAGGGACCGCTGGTCGGCGACCTTGAAGTAGCGGATCTCCTCGACCTCGTCGCCCCAGAACTCCACGCGCAGCGGGTGTTCCTCGGTGGGCGGGAACACGTCGAGGATGCCGCCGCGCACGGCGAACTCCCCGCGCTTCTCCACCAGCTCCACGCGTGCGTACGCGGCGGCCGCGAGCGCCGAGGTGACCTCGCCCAGGTCGACGCTCTCGCCCTGCCGCAGGCTCACCGGTACGAGGTCCCCGAGCCCCTTGACCTGAGGCTGGAGCACCGAGCGGATCGGCGCGACCACGACGGAGACGGGACCGGCCGCCGGGTCGTCCTTGCTGGGGTGCGCGAGCCGGCGCAGCACGGCGATCCGGCGGCCGACGGTGTCGCTGCGCGGGGAGAGCCGCTCGTGCGGCAGCGTCTCCCAGGACGGGAACTCCGCCACCTCGTCCTCGCGGCCCGGGGGCATCATCGAGCGCAGCGCGGCGGCCAGGTCCTCGGCCTCCCGGCCGGTGGCCGTGACCGCGAGCACCGTCCGGTCGGTACGGGTGGCCAGCGCGGCAATGGCCAGGGGCCGCGCGGCGGCCGGTCCGACGAGGTCCACGTGCATGCGGTTGCCGTCCCCGGCCGCGGTGACCGCCTCGGCGAGTGCGGGGTCCCGGGTGACGGCGTCGAGCAGTCCGTGCAGGCTCATGAAGCGGCTTTCCGTCCGGTGAGGTGCGGTGAGTTCCCGCGGGGGCAACGCGAAGGACCCGACACGTCGAACGGGCCGGGGGTTCCCACCCTACGACGCGGGGGTGACACCCGCGCGTGGGATCCGCGCCGACGCGAACGCGCCCCGGCCCCGGTCCGCCCGAAGG
>NZ_JBSGXB010000489.1:0-3735 GCF_053609185.1 Streptomyces sp. NPDC054956
ACCAGGCTTCTGGGGCCCAGGTCGTTCGTCCAGCAGGGCGCTCCACCTGGGCCCCTGGCGACTGCCCTGCTACCACTCCGTGTGGGACGACGGCAGACGGGATGACAGCAGGGCTTCGCCGTAAAAGGACACACCTATCTCAGGTTGGCCGATCAGACGCCTTAAGCATCGATCGATTGAATGAATTCAGCCAACGAATCCAAGTCATGCTGCCAGAAAATCCAGAGCCCGTCGATTTTCTGCGCGTTCGCAAGGCAAGAAAGATCAAATGCCCCTGCCAGGACGGCCACGGTGACAACCTGCGTACCAAACTTCGCCCGCCAGGTCTCCGACTTACCGCCACACTCTCTGATCAATCTTTTCCAGGAGTTTTTTGGACCGTTCGACACTTTACATTCAACAGCTAGCAGACGGCCATCCTTGAGACGAATCGGCACATCGCACTTAGCGCCGGCCACTTTACGCTCACGCGAAAAAGATCCACGTTCCAACACATCAAGGACGTTAATGTCCCCTCGCCTGGAATCTAGCGAGTAACCTATTTCGTTGAGAGTCTCAGCAACTTGCGCTTCCTGCGCCTTGCTCGCGGCCCCGCGTCGCCTAGTACGCAGGAGCTCCAAAGCCCACAATGCCGTTGTCGCCATTACGGCAGACTCCTGCTCGGTCGCAGTGGGCTCCCGCCCCTCAGAGAGCCAGGGAAACCTAACAGGGTCAAGAACTTCACGTATCACATCAGCAGTGTCATCCGACAAATCGGCTGGCACCGTGGTGAATTTATGCCCAACCAGCGTCCACAGATCCTCCTCGCTAACCGGAGGTGCGCAAAAATAGCGAAGGGCACGCCAAATGGAAGGGTCATACAGGAAGACGCCACCAGTAAGGTCCTGGAGATTAGAGGTTACGGAAAAGACTTCCCGTACCTTCGACTCAAGCTCCCTATAAACGGCCTCAAAAGCCCGCGGCCCCTCCTCTTTCCTCCCCTGACGAAAGAGCTCCTCAGAATGCGAGCGAGCACTGGAAAGTTCATCAACAGACCATTCCCGAGGGAATTTCCAAGTCTGTACCATCCCCCACTAACCAGCCTTTTCTCTTTGCTCTCGCGCAGCAGCGCGATGCTTGCCGTTCGTCTGATGCTCCATCGCCGTATACGCTATCCATTTGTGAAACTCGGCAGGCCACGGAGCGGAACTCGGAACAACCCTCCTTCCGCCTGCAAGAGAGGCCATGAGCATGGCCCCCAACTTCTCAGCCATGTCGGCCTGAACCGCGTTTCCGATCTGGCGGAATCTGCTGGCTACATTGCCCTGAATCTCCCACTCCCTGGGAAACCCCTGAACAGCCGCACATTCGCGCCAGGTCAACCTGCGAAGCGTGCCGTCCTCTGTTCTGATCCAGTCAGGCGTGCTGGCCGCTCTGATCGTTCGAGCAGGAAGGGACAAGTCCGCCAAGAATCGGTCCTGGCGGTATCCCCAGTGACCGCTCGGTCGATTCGCTTCAACGATCCCTGTCGACTTGACTCCGGTCCCTGGAACCAGGTTTGCCATTTCTTCGACCAGCGTCCCGGTGGGAACCACCACATCCTCGGGGGACGGAGCCGGCTGGCTGGAAAGGAACTCTCCTAGCGAAACCCAAGGCTTGAGGTCACTCACGAGCATATCCCCAGCGTTCTTACTGTGGGTCGGCTCTGGAAAATCAGGCAAAGCACGGTCTCGTGCGGCGAACATGAAGAGACGAATCCGGCGTTGTGGCGCACCGAAATCCGCAGCGTTCAGGAGCTTGAAGCGTGTCGCATAGCCAATTTCCTCAAACGACTGACGAATCAGCCGCAGAACGCCACCGGGCTCACCGTCTGGCGTTTTCGCCGTGACCAAACCCCGCACATTCTCGAATAGAATCAGCCTGGGCTTCAACTGCTCCGCAAGCGCGACAAATTCCAGGAACAACTTACCGCGAGGGTCTTCAATCCCCTTCTGTCGACCTGCCGAACTGAATGGCTGACACGGCGGGCCGCCAGCGAGCACATCCGGACGCCATCGACTCGTTGCCCCTTCAGGCCTGAGATCGGATGCTTTCAAGCTCTCGGCTGGCCCATGCAGCAGCCGCGTACCGTCTAGATGTGTAGCTCCTCCTTGCCCACGAACTGGAATCTTGAGCCGCTGGACCTCTTCCAGAGTTTTCATACAGTTCGCGTCGAAGTCATTAGCGGAGACTGTATGGAACCCTGCTCGCTCAAGGCCGAGATCCATCCCGCCGGCTCCTGAGAAGAGCGAAACGAGAGTTGGCCGCCTCTCACTATTGGAGGTACTCAAAAGATTCCTTCACTGACGCTGCATGGTGGGCTAGTGGGGTCTCACACCAACGGAGCGGGTGCTCGCTCGGCCTGCGTGTTCCCTGACCTTGGACTCGACTACCCATGATGCTACCGGGCAGTGACAGGCCAGTGTGAGAACTGGGGCAGGCTCAAGACCCACAACGTCGCACGAGGCGCGGCGCGGGCCCTACGTCCCGGAAGAGGCTGCCGCAATCGACAATTTGTCGTATATGTCACCCCGCCTGCCAGACAGTGGCGATCTTCGTTGGGGCCGACTTCCTCGACCGTATCTGCCGCTACTGCGACAGGATCTCCGGCCCGCACACCACCTGTGGACGACGTGGCAAGAGCTACGGTGGCTATATGGCCACGTCCCCACGTCCGTCATGGGCATCGAGCGACGCGGCGCGCTCAACCATGCGTGCCAACCGCAGCCGCGACTCGCAACCCGAGCTGGCCCTGCGTAGAGCAGTCCATGCTCTGGGCTTGCGCTACAGAGTGTGCACGAGACCTCTACCCAATCTGCGGCGCACAGCTGACCTGGTATTCCGTCGCGCTCGGGTCGCCGTCTTCCTTGATGGCTGCTTCTGGCACGGTTGTCCCGAGCATCACAGCACCCCCCTGACTCATTCTGAGTACTGGGCTAACAAGATTCTCAGGAACCAAGACCGCGACCGTGACACAGACATGCAGCTTGACGCCGCCGGCTGGCTCGCTATCCGCGTGTGGGAACACGAAGATCCCATCCAGGCCGCCCGGTCGATAGCTCAATCCGTTCACGCCCGAAGTGGCAGGCCGCAACCTAAACCACTCGCGGAAGCGGCGATCCACTCCGAAGCCGAGCCATCTATGCACGGACCATCTGTGGAACAGAGCCCGTCCGGCGAGCCACATGTGAGGCTATGACCTGCAGTAATGCCTCGGGACCTCAAGAGCCGTATGCACTGGCGTACGTTCTTCCACACCGGTACGAGGGCGCCCAGTGTGTCTAGTGGCCCGCCTAGATGTCCCCAGTGCGGTCAGCCGATGAAGTCTCGCGGCTTTGCCCTCTTCCAGCGGGAGGACGATGGGCGGCGGGTCTCGCGCCGAGATGACAGCTCGGGGTACATCGTCGATCAGCTGAAGTAGCCGCTTCCGCTGTCCGCGGCCCATACGTGGACGCGGGGCGCCAGAAGCCCGTCTTGTAGTCGCTTGACCAGCCGAAACGCGTGGGACGCACGGGGCCTCCGGAGCCGTGTGCGCAGGTTCGAATCCTGCCGGGGGCACTCCAGCCGGAACACCGCGATTACATCGCTGACCAGCTGAAGTGCCAAGCATGAAGGCCCGAACTCAGTGCGTTGTGGCAAACCGGATTTCGTTCGAGGCATGCGGGCGCGGGTGATCATCTGGACGGAGGTACGGGTGCGACCGCGGGCATGAAAGAA
>NZ_JBSGXB010000490.1:0-3683 GCF_053609185.1 Streptomyces sp. NPDC054956
CCTCCATGAGGAGGTCCTCCGTAAGCCGGGTGATGTGCCTCCGGTACGGCTCGCCGTTGTCCCGGTAGCCCATCGGCACCCTGGCGTGCCAGCGTCCGTCTTTCCCGAAGTAGATGGCTGATTCGCCGTTGGCCCGGCGGGTTTGCTTCTTCTGTTCCACAGCTTTCCTCTTAGGCGGCCGGCCGCTGAGTGCGGCGAAGGTGGGCGGCGAACTCGACCACGGCCTCAGCCGGGACCCGGCGGAGACGCCCGACGGGAACCGTCTCCAACTGGCCCGTGCGGATGAACCGGTAGCAAAGAGTTCGACCGATCTGGAGCCGACGGGCGGCTTCCTCGACCCGCAGCAGAACGAGCGTCGGGTCGGTCGTCGCTTCGGAAGGGGGCGCGCTCATGTGGCTCCTTGGCGAGTGGGGATCGGGGCGGGTCAGCCCCTGAGGGAAGTGCGTGCTGTCCGAGCCCTGAATTTCTGCGTCATCGCGTCATCTGCGTCACGTGTGGGCCTGACCTGCGGTTTCGTGGTGACGCAGTGGCGGGCTGCGTGTCATCGGCTGTGTCACCTGGCGTCTCCGGGTGTCGGAGGCGGTGACGCAGGTGACGCAAGATGACGCAGCCGTGGGCCATCTGCGTCACCCGTGTATTCGCAGATCACAGGCGGTTTCGGGGCCCGTGGTGACGCGGGTGACGCAGCATCTCTTCTCTTAGGAAAAAGAGCGGGGTGGTTTCTGTTGTGGTGCGCTCTGCTCAAGACAAAGGAGGGGCCGCTGCGCGGCGCGACCCTTGCAGCGGCGGCAAGCCGCCGGACAAGCAAGAGGAGCACCCCCGGCCACGGCGGGGCGTGCTCCTCTTGCCCGTACAGGGGCCGCCCCGAGGGCGCGGGTCAGAACGCCGCTTCCTGCCGGCACGGAGGCTCGGGGGCCGGTCGGGTCATCGCGATGTAGCGGGCCGCCTTGGTGCGGCCCCAGTCGACGAGGACGCCACGCGCGGCAAGGGTGGGCTGGAGGCGCTTGAGGCGGTCGGAGAAGACCTTGCCGGTGGTGGGCCACCCCTTGGGTAGGGGCCGGAAGTCCTCGCCCGCGTAGAGCTGGGTGACGGCGTGCAGCCACTCCGCCGAGGTCATCCGGACCTCCTCTCCCGGCTCGACGCCCGCAGCGTGCTTGAGAACGGCCTGCGCCAGGAGGTCACCCTCGATCACGTCGTCGTTCAGCTCGTCCAGGCCCGCCCGATAGGCATTGAGCGACCCGAAGCCGCTCGCCGCGTCCAGCTGCGCGCACAGGTGCGCGAAGTCGGCCATCCGCAGGTCGCTGGGGATGTCGGCGTCGGAGGCCCGGACCTTGACGGTGAGGTCCAGGAGAGATCCGAGGATGACCGGCAGCACCTGCCCGTACTCCGTCCACAGCTCCGCCTCGGTCCGCCGAACCCGGGGCCGCACCAAACGCAGCGGAAGGAGGCGTTCGGCGAGGTCGGGACGGATGACGCCCACGTCGATACCGGTCAGGAGAAGCGGCCGGCGGTAGCGGGAGCGGTAGACATCGCCGTCGCTGAACAGCGCCCGCTTGATGCTCTCGGCCCCGGTCACGATGCAGCACATCAGGTCAGACAGGTCCGGGGGCAGGTGCGAGAGGTTGTCCAGGGCGGTAATCCATCCGGCCGCGACGGCCGTGATCAGGTTCTCCTCGTCCTTCGGGGCCCGGCGCAGGTCACCGGTCATGCCTTCGACGATCCGCATCAGCATGCGAGCTGCGGTGGACTTCCCCGCGCCCTGAGGGCCGGTGAGGAACGGCGCCGGGACCGGCACGGACGGCTCCAGGCAGCCGATCACCCAAGCGACGGCCAGACACTCGCTCTCGGCGCCGGCGAAGTTGCACAGCCGCAGCAGAGCGTCGATGCCCTTGCCGTTGGTGTCCTTCTCGGGAAGGGGGAGTTCTCCGGTGAGCTGGGTGCGCCGCCAGCACACCTCTCGCGCGTCGGGGACGCGGATGTCCCAGCCGGTGGGGTGGATGCGGACGGACTGACCGTCGTCGCGGCCGAGGTCGAGCCAGGTCGCGCCGTCGAATCCCGGGGCGACCCGGATGTGGGTGGCCTGGACGTCCTGACTGAGGGCGAGTGCTTCGATCAAGTCCAACGCCTCCTTGAGTGCAGTGCCGTTGAAGGAGCCGATCCCGTCGTTGTAAAGACCGACCATGAGTTCCTGCCGGTGGCTCCCGGTCGTACCCTGCGATCGGATCGGGCGGGCGACGGGGTGGCCGTTCTTCTGCGCGTAGACGGTGCCTTCGGTGGTGCGGAAGTACCGGAAGTGGTCCTGCGCGTAGTCGGTGATGATCTGCCGGGCCGGGTTCTTCTCCTCGTCGGCCATCACAGCCCCAGCTTCGTGCGGGCGTTGGTCCAGGCGTCCTCGCAGTGCCGGGCCGATTCGCCCTTGGCCTGCGCGGCGGTGAACAGCCTGGCGGTGTGGACCTCGGTCAGGCATCCACACCGGCCATGAGCCGACAGGACAGCGAGGAACGTGCGGTACACGGTCGTGTGAATGGCTTCGGTCGCCTCAGTGATGCACTGCGCGGCCATGGCGATGCCCCGTTCCAGGTAGACGGGCGAGCGGTGCAGGCACTGCCCGCCCCCGGCCGGCACCGCCACGATGACGGAGCGCGTCTGCCGGACGGTGGGTTCCTTCACCACGAGTGCGCGCACGACGTCCGGCAGCGTGGTCATCGTTCCGGCGCCGGGGCCGCGCCAGCGGACGTAAGACATCGTGGACTTCACGTCGACCCCGGGGCGGACCCCGTTCTTCGACTGCATGGCGCCCCGGTAGATCCAGTGCTCGCCCCGCGTCGTCGGGACGACCTTGGTGGCGGGGAGGGCCTGCCGGGCCCAGGCAACGGCTTGGGCATCGTCCAGGTCCACGACGGTCAGGCCAGCCCCGCCCGGGTGGTAGGCGACGGCCCCGGCCTGGCGCCAGGCACGGGCCCATGCCGGGCCGGTGATGACGTCCTGGTCGGTGGTGGCGGCTCCCCACGCGTGGCAGGGAGCCGGGCACTGGCAGGGGCCGGCGGCCTTCATGTGGGGCCGGTCCCCGCACGCCGAGCGGGTGCAGGCCGGGCAGTTCCCGAACGGCTCCTTCCCCTCTCGCAGCGGCAGCACGGGCAGGCCCAGTTCCGTGAGCCACAGTGCGGTCCGCAGATGACCGGTCGCGATCCTCATGCGGCCACCGCCCCGGACCGGGCGCGGGCCAGGAACGCGCGGCCGAGCCACTCGGAGTACGCCGGCGGGATGGCCTCAGTGAGTTCCTTGCGGATGTCGGTCCAGTCGATGCCCATCGCGGCCTGCGCCTCGGGCACGGTGGCCTTGCCACCGCCCTCGCCGTACGCGGCGACGTACGGGCCGTCGCGGTATTCGCCGTGGCGCCAGCCCCGGACGTAGCCGCGGTGCTTCACGTGTGGCTGCTGCGGGGTGCTCCACCCTCCGAGTTCGAAGTTGCGGTGCCGGAGCACGGCAAGCCCGAACATCTCCCCGCACAGGTAGACGTCCTTACGGACGGGCGCCTTTCCGTTGGGCTGCTCGATCACGTAGGGAAGGCCCGAGGCATCCAGGAGTACCCGCAGTTCGGGGATGAGCTGGACGTGGGTGCGGCCCCAACCCATGGACCGGTTGGTGCCTACGGTCAGCGCGCATCCGTCCTGGCACGGCGG
>NZ_JBSGXB010000491.1:0-3655 GCF_053609185.1 Streptomyces sp. NPDC054956
GCCACAGGGCGAGGATGTCAGCGGGCATCCGGCCAGGCTACGGCGCCGGACCGGCGGTCGGGCGCCGGGTGGTCCGGCCGTCAGAAGAAGCCGAGGGCCGAGGCGCCGCCGACTCCGCCGAGGAGCATGAAGACGGGCATGAGGACCTTGAGCTCCACCCAGCTGCCGGCGCGGAAGCGCATCATCTTCGGCGGGCCGATCGGGTACCAGCGCTTGCCCGCGATGGGCAGGGGCCACAGGATCGGGCAGCCGGAGACGGTCAGGGCGTCGCCGATGTCGTGGACCAGGGCACCGAGCACGATCGGCAGGCCGAGCCACAGGTACTCCTGGCCCGCTCCGGTGAAGAGCCAGCCGGAGCCGTTGCCGGGCTGGTCGAGCACCCCGGCCAGTATCCAGGCGCTGGTCCCGCCGAGCAGCCAGACCAGGACGTCGCTGGACATGCGGGCGGCCCGCCACAGCAGGCCTTCGACGGCGAGGACCAGGTGGACGAAGAGGAGGGCGAGCACGCCCCACCGGTCGGCGGTGACGGCGAGCGCGGAGGAGCCGGCGCCGATCAGTACGGCCCAGACCCAGGTGTGGGTCAGGGTGCGGTGGCCGCCGGTGCGGCGGGCGTCGCGCGGGGCCCGGGTGGCCTTGTAGACCGCGTAGGAGATCTTGTCGACCACCTCGCACAGGCCCCGGGAGAGCGGGCCGAAGGCGCGGGAGATCGTCGCCGACTTGTGGTCCAGGTCGGGAGCGAGGGCCGCTCCGGCGCAGATGAGCGCCCCGACGACGAGGACGGGCCAGGGCATCGGGTGCCCGGCGGCGGCCGCCGCCGCGCCCACCCCCAGCCAGGCCGCTGCCCCGGACAGTGAGTGCGCCGGACCCATCATGGTCGTTCCCCGCCCCGGTCGTGTGCTGGTCGGGCCCTGTCGACGGTGTCGTTCGGGCCGCATCGACGGCACAGCGTACCGTCGATGATCTTCCTTCTGTCCGCCGGTTCCCTCATCCGGGGGGAAGCCAGGCAAGATGGGGGGTGTGACCCTCATTGATCAGCTCCCGCCGAACGCCGACCCCGATGCCCTCTTCGAGGCTTTCTCCTCGTGGGCGGAGGACCAGGGCATCACCCTGTACCCGGCTCAGGAGGAGGCGCTGATGGAGGTGGTCACCGGCGCGAACGTGATCCTTTCCACCCCGACCGGCTCCGGCAAGAGCCTGGTCGCGGCGGGCGCGCACTTCACCGCACTGGCCCAGGACAAGGTCACCTTCTACACCGCCCCGATCAAGGCCCTGGTCTCGGAGAAGTTCTTCGACCTCTGCAAGCTCTTCGGCACCGAGAACGTCGGCATGCTGACCGGCGACGCCTCGGTGAACTCGGACGCCCCGGTGATCTGCTGTACCGCGGAGGTACTGGCCTCCATCGCCCTGCGCGACGGCAAGTACGCCGACATCGGCCAGGTCGTCATGGACGAGTTCCACTTCTACGCGGAGCCCGACCGCGGCTGGGCGTGGCAGATCCCGCTGCTGGAGCTTCCGCAGGCCCAGTTCATCCTGATGTCCGCGACGCTCGGCGACATGAAGCGGTTCGAGGAGGACCTGACCCGGCGCACGGGCCGGCCCACCTCCGTGGTCCGCTCCGCGACCCGGCCCGTCCCGCTGTCGTACGAGTACGTCACGACGCCGATCACCGACACCATCACCGAGCTGCTGGAGACCCGGCAGGCGCCGGTCTACATCGTGCACTTCACCCAGGCGCAGGCCGTCGAGCGGGCCCAGTCGCTGATGAGCATCAACATGTGCACCCGCGAGGAGAAGGACAAGATCGCCGAGCTGATCGGCAACTTCCGCTTCACCACCAAGTTCGGCCAGAACCTCTCGCGCTACGTCCGCCACGGCATCGGCGTGCACCACGCGGGCATGCTGCCCAAGTACCGCCGCCTGGTGGAGAAGCTGGCCCAGGCCGGTCTGCTGAAGGTCATCTGCGGTACCGACACCCTCGGCGTCGGCGTCAACGTCCCGATCCGCACGGTGCTGTTCACCGCACTGACCAAGTACGACGGCACCCGCGTCCGCACGCTGCGCGCCCGCGAGTTCCACCAGATCGCCGGCCGCGCCGGCCGGGCCGGATTCGACACCGCCGGCTATGTGGTGGCCCAGGCGCCCGAGCACGTCATCGAGAACGAGAAGGCCCTGGCGAAGGCGGGCGACGACCCGAAGAAGCGCCGCAAGGTGGTCCGCAAGAAGGCTCCCGAGGGGTTCGTGGCCTGGTCGGACACGACCTTCGAGAAGCTCATCGCCGCCGACCCGGAGGCGTTGACCTCGCGCTTCAAGGTCACCAACATCATGCTCCTGTCGGTCATCGCCCGGCCCGGCGACGCCTTCAAGGCGATGCGCCACCTGCTCGAGGACAACCACGAGCCGCGCAAGGCCCAGTTGCGGCACATCCGCCGGGCCATCGCCATCTACCGCTCGCTGCTGGACGGCGGTGTCGTGGAGAAGCTCGACACCCCCGACGCCGAGGGCCGCACGATCCGCCTCACCGTCGACCTCCAGCAGGACTTCGCGCTGAACCAGCCGCTGTCCACCTTCGCACTCGCCTCCTTCGACCTGCTGGACCCGGAGTCCCCGTCCTACGCGCTGGACATGGTCTCGGTCGTCGAGTCCACCCTGGACGACCCGCGCCAGATCCTCGCCGCCCAGCAGAACAAGGAACGCGGCATCATGGTCGGCCAGATGAAGGCCGACGGGGTCGAGTACGAGGAGCGGATGGAGCGGCTCCAGGACGTCACCTATCCCAAGCCCCTCGAAGAGCTCCTCCTGCACGCCTACGACGTGTACAGCAAGAGCCACCCGTGGGTCCGCGACCACCCCGTCTCCCCGAAGTCGATCATCCGCGACATGTACGAGCGCGCGATGACCTTCACCGAGTTCACCTCGTTCTACGAACTCGCCCGCACCGAGGGCATCGTGCTGCGCTACCTGGCCAGTGCCTTCAAGGCGCTGGACCACACGATCCCCGACGACCTCAAGTCCGAGGACCTCCAGGACCTCATCGAGTGGCTGGGCGAGCTGGTCCGTCAGGTCGACTCCAGCCTGCTCGACGAGTGGGAGCAGCTGGCGAACCCGGAGGTGGAGACGGCGGAGCAGGCCCAGGAGAAGGCCGACCAGGTCAAGCCGGTCACCGCGAACGCCCGCGCCTTCCGCGTCCTGGTCCGCAACGCCATGTTCCGCCGCGTGGAGCTGGCCGCCCTGGACCACGTCAACGTGCTGGGCGAGCTGGACGGCGACTCCGGATGGGACGCCGACGCCTGGGGCGAGGCCCTGGACGGCTACTGGGACGAGTACGACGACCTGGGCACCGGTCCCGACGCGCGCGGCCCCAAGCTGCTCCAGATCGAGGAGGACGCGGCGCACGGCCTGTGGCGCGTCCGCCAGACCTTCGCCGACCCCAACGGGGACCATGGCTGGGGCATCAGCGCCGAGGTCGACCTCGCCGCCTCCGACGAGGAGGGCCGGGCCGTCATCCGCGTCACCTCGGTGGGCGAGCTCGGCCAGCTCTGACCCCTCCCGGACCTCGTCCGGGCGGGGGCCCCGCCCGCAACCGACCGGCGCCACCGTGGCCGCCGGGCCCGACAGTGGAGATCCTCTGATGACGAACCCCGCCGAGAGGCTGGTC
>NZ_JBSGXB010000492.1:0-3646 GCF_053609185.1 Streptomyces sp. NPDC054956
ACCTACGACCTCTGGGTTATGAGCCCAGCGAGCTACCGAGCTGCTCCACCCCGCGTCGTTGACATCACTGTACGGGACATCCGGGGCCCCTCACGCCACTCGCGTCGGACAGGGTCCGGGCAGGTCCCCAATATCTGTGCCGGCGAAGACAGAATTGAATACGGGGGGCAGTGAGAATTTCTGGCCCGGTAGCCGAGTGGGTGATTTTCCGGCTCGATTTTCCGGGTGGTCGGGATGGGGCGTGCTACTGTGGTTTCAGTTGCAGTTGTGGTTCCCCAAAATTTCGAACACTTCGCACGGTCTTCAACGGCCGGGCACGAGTGTTCCAGTTTTTCCGGTGCTTTCCGGGCTGGGCGATCATTCGGCGACTCGAGATCCGTACAGTGCGGATATCTGGGCTGAGCCCCGAAGGAGATTCAACATGGCTAACGGCACCGTGAAGTGGTTCAACGCGGAAAAGGGTTTTGGTTTCATCGAGCAGGAGGGCGGCGGTCCTGACGTCTTCGCCCACTACTCGAACATCGCTTCCCAGGGCTTCCGCGAGCTCCAGGAAGGCCAGAAGGTCAGCTTCGACATCGCGCAGGGCCAGAAGGGCCCGACCGCTGAGAACATCGTCACCGTCTGACGTTCACGCGTAATCGCGTAGCTGGGGCCCGCACCTTGGGGTGCGGGCCCCAGCTCGTTGCGTTTTTCGGCTCCGCCGGCCTTGACGGCCCGTGTGAGCGGCCCGAGGGCCTCCGTCCTCGAAGCGCCACCCCTGTTCGGCCGATGGACGCGCTCCTCGGCTCCCCGCCCGCATGCGACTGCCCTCCTGTCCGGCGCGCAGTGCGGTGCCCATTTCCTGATGGTCCGGTCGTCTTTCATCCCGGATCCATCGCATCTGATTTTGCTCCGGCTCATTCTTGTGATTCATCGCGCGGCTCGTATTTCCGCTGCCGAGAATTCCTCGATGTGCGCCGTATCGAGGAAGGTTCTGCATGAACCGCACGACCCGTACGAATGACCGTTCTTCCCGCAACCGCTCCGGCGGAGGCTCCTCCGGCTCCTACGCCGGCTCCTACGGCGGATCCACTGGGTCCTCCGGCCGGGGGAGCCGATTCGGTTCGTCCGCCCCCAGCCGGTCCTCCGGCGGCCCGAAGCGCTCCGGCGGTGGCTACGGCCGTCGCTCCGCCGCACCGCAGGGAGAGTTCGCCCTGCCGGTCACCGTGGTCCCGGGGCTGCCCGCCGTCGAGTCCTTCGCCGAGCTCGCCATGCCGGCGCAGCTGCTCACCGCGCTGACCTCCGAGGGCGTGACCACGCCGTTCCCGATCCAGGCCGCCACGCTGCCCAACACCCTCGCGGGCCGGGACGTCATGGGCCGGGGCCGCACCGGCTCCGGCAAGACCCTGGCCTTCGGCCTGGCGCTGCTGGCCCGTACGGCCGGCCAGAGCGCCGAGTCGGGCAAGCCGCTCGCGCTGATCCTCGTACCCACGCGTGAACTCGCGCAGCAGGTCACGACGGCCCTGACTCCGTACGCCCGCGCGGTGAAGCTGCGCATGGCCACCGTCGTCGGCGGCATGCCCATCCACCGCCAGGCCGGTGCCCTGCGCGCCGGGGCCGAGGTGGTCGTGGCCACCCCCGGCCGCCTCAAGGACCTCATCCAGCGGGGCGACTGCCGGCTGAACCAGGTCGCCGTCACCGTCCTGGACGAGGCCGACCAGATGGCCGACATGGGGTTCATGCCCCAGGTCACCGAGCTGCTCGACCAGGTGCGCCCGGAGGGCCAGCGGATGCTGTTCTCCGCCACGCTCGACCGCAACGTCGACCTGCTGGTCCGCCGCTACCTGACCGACCCCGTCGTGCACTCCGTCGACCCCTCGGCCGGCGCCGTGACCACGATGGAGCACCACGTCCTGCACGTGCAGAGCTTCGACAAGCAGGCCGCCACGACCGAGATCGCCGCCCGCGAGGGCCGCGTGATCATGTTCCTGGACACCAAGCACGCCGTGGACCGGCTGACCGAGCACCTGCTGCACAGCGGGGTGCGCGCGGCGGCGCTGCACGGCGGCAAATCGCAGCCCCAGCGCACCCGTACGCTCGCGCAGTTCAAGACCGGGCACGTGAGCGTGCTCGTGGCCACCAACGTCGCGGCCCGGGGCATCCACGTCGACAACCTCGACCTCGTCGTCAACGTGGACCCGCCGACCGACCACAAGGACTACCTGCACCGCGGCGGCCGCACCGCCCGGGCCGGCGAGTCCGGCAGCGTCGTCACCCTGGTGCTGCCCAACCAGCGCCGCGAGATGATCCGGCTGATGGCCGCCGCCGGAATCACCCCGCACACCACCCAGGTCCGCTCCGGCGAGGCCGAGCTGAACCGGATCACCGGCGCCCAGGCGCCCTCCGGCGTCCCCGTCACCATCACCGCACCGGTCACCGAGCGCGCCAAGCGCTCGCCCGGCTCCTCCCGGGGCCGGCGCAGCCGCCCCGCACAGGACCGGCGCAGCCGCACGGGCGCGGCGCCCAGGGGCTCCGAGGGCCGCTCCACCTTCACCGCAGCCGCGTAGATCTCCCGGATACTCCCTGAAGCGGTCTCGGGAAGGAAGGCACGTCTCCGAGACCGTGTAGACCGGCTCTCTGCTACCTGTGAGGCAACATGCGCTGTGTCATCGCACGATTTCCGTTCGACCTGACCAAGAGCGGGGTCCTGGAAACGATGAAGGGCGTCAAGCCCGAACCCATCACGGGTGAGTCCGTGATCATCGGCCGTCGCTCCTACCCCGTCAAGCAGGTGGGCGCCGTCATCACCCGCCAGGACCGCCGCGACTTCACCTCCGGCGAGGTGATCAGGGCCCTGACCGCTCTGGGCTTCACCTGCCGGACGCTCGCCGAGGTCCCGGCACCCGCCGCGGAACTGACCCCGGTTCAGAAGGCGTCCGCCCTGTTGGGCGCCCCCGCGGGCGTGTAACGGCGCGTACGGACTCCAGGGCCCCGTCGGCCGCCGCCGACGGGGCCCTTCGCGTTACCCGGGCCCGGCTCACGCACGCGTCCAGCGCGGACCCGAGGCCGTGGGGGGCGGCGGAGGCTCGGCGCCGTCCAGGCGCAGGCTCCGTAGCGTGGCGTCCGTCTCGCGCTGGAAGTGCGCGTACGTGATCAGCCGCTCCCACAGCGGATCGGGCCGGCCGGGGACGGTGGCCCCGCGCGCCTCCCACTCCCTGGCGAGCTGATCGAAGACGGCCGCCCCGCCGGCCGGGACGGAGCTGCCCGACTGCTGCCGCGGGATGCCCCGCGCCGGCGCCGCGGGAATGCGATCGGGTGCCCGGTGCCGGGCGGGGGACGGGGAGACGGCGTGTGGAGTGCCCATGCCCGCCCCAACGATTCTGCGCGCCCACGGGCACGCCCCGGGACCGGCGGACCGGGCGCCCGGACACCGACGCGGCGGGCGCGCACCGGCCCGTACGGGGGCAGCAGGGGATCGGAGCCCTTCACATGGTGTTGAATTTCCCTCGGGGCCCTGGTGCCGGACGGCAGCAGGGCCCTCGACGCGTCCCACAAACGAGGGTGACAGTGACACCAGAGAACCCGCTCGACCGTCTCGACGACGACGACTATCCGGCCTACACCATGGGCCGGGCCGCCGAGATGCTCGGCACCACACCGGGCTTCC
>NZ_JBSGXB010000493.1:0-3636 GCF_053609185.1 Streptomyces sp. NPDC054956
TCCCGGCCCCGCCGACGTCAGACGAGCAGCCGGGTCTCGGCGCTCGGCAGCTTGCTCCACCAGTGCCCGTACCGCCGGTAGACCTCCGGCTCGCGGTCGGCGAGGAAGGCCGTCAGCGACCGGGCCTCGACGGCGAGCGCCTCCCAGACCTCCTCCGGCAGCGGGTGGAAGGCCGTGGCCTCCACTCCCCCGTCCGCCGGGCGCCACACGCCGGCGACGTGTCCGTCGACGAGCAGGGTCGCCAGCGTGTCCCCGTTCACCCGGGTGACGTGCTTGCGGTACTGCGGCGGGATGATCCGGGCCCGGTCGGAGTAGGCCAGCAGGACGCTGTCCCACATCGCCATCAGCCGGGGCGGCGCCGGCACGTCCCCGTCCGGCCGGGGTGCGCCCGGGACGTCGAACAGCTCCTCGCCGTCCGGTCCTTCCAGCCGCTGGAGGCCGGCGGAGGCCTCGGCCTCCGAGAGCGCCTTGCGGACCCGGCTCCGCTGGACCAGCGCGAACTGCGCCACGTCCGCCACCGACGCCGGGCCGAAGCCTTCCAGGTAGCGCACGACGAGCGTCCGCAGGGACTCGCCGGAGGCCTCCGGATCGGCCGGCACCGCCCGCGTCGCCCCGTACCGGGAGGCCACGTACGAGGGCCGCTGTCCGAACGACCACGGCGACCCGGTGGGCGCGTGCAGCAGCGGCGCGTACTGCCGCAGCCCCCACCACGCGCCGGCCTGCGGCGGTGCGCCCAGTCTCCGTTCCAGCCACTGCTCGCACTCCGCCGCCGTACGGGGGCGGTCGACGAAGGCCAGCAGTTCCGGTACCAGCGCGTCGGCGTCCTCGGCGGTCAGACCCGAGTCCGTGAACCGGGAGCCCAGCCGGGCCGCCCGCACCGCCGGCTGCACCGCCTCCCGGAAGACCGGGAAGTCCTCGCCGTGCACGGCGTGCAGGGTGATCCGCATCAAGGTCGACTTGACCACCTCGTGGCCGGCGAAGGCGGCGTCGAGTTCGGCCGGGTCGAAGTCCGCGAGCCGGTTCCACAGGGCGAGGTACGGCGAGGCGGGCTGCTGCGCCTGGAGCGCGACCACCCGCCGTATCCCGTCGGCGACCCCGATCGCCTCGCGCCCGAGCAGCAACTGCCGTGCGAGCGTGGAGCGGTTGAGCTCCCTCGCCGTGACCTTCATCCCCTGGACCCCGTCCCTCGGCCGCCTCGTCCCCCGCCCCGCGGACCCGCGACGGCGAGATCCACGAATGGCCGGACGGGCAGCCTAAGGGACGGCTCAGATGCTGACGCCCTTGGAGCGCAGGTAGGCCAGCGGGTCGATGTCCGAGCCGTACGAGGGCCCCGTGCGGATCTCGAAGTGGAGGTGCGGGCCGGTCACGTTGCCGGTGGAGCCGGAGAGGCCGACGCTCTGCCCGGCGGTGACGCTCTGGCCGGAGGTGACGTTGAGCTGGGAGAGGTGCGCGTACTGGCTGTACTTGCCGTCCGCGTGCCGGATGACGACCTCGTTGCCGTAGGCGCCGCCCCAGCCGGCGGAGACGACGGTGCCCGCGCCGACCGCCTTGACGGTGGTGCCGGTGCTCGCGGCGAAGTCGACACCGGTGTGGTAGCCGCTGGACCACATGGAGCCGGCGACCTTGTACGCGGTGGACATGCCGCCGCCGACCGGGGCGACGAACCCGGCCGAAGCCGGGGCGGCCTGCTGCTGCTTGGCGGGGGCCTTGGGGGCGGGCGCCACCGGGGCCTGGGCCTCCTCGGCCGCGCCCTCCTCGGAGCCGCCCTCGCCCGAAGCGGACGCGTCGGCGGACTCGTCATCGGCGGACGCCGGGGCCTCGGACGCGGCGGAGGACTTCCCGGCCGGCGCGGACGCCTGGCTCGGAGCGGCCTGCGCGGCACCCTTCGCGCCGAGCGTCAGCTTGAGGCCCGGGTGGATCAGCGACGGGTCGGAGCCGACGGCCTCGCGGTTGTCCGCGTAGAGCTGCTCCCAGCCGCCGGTGAGGTGCTGGCGCTCGGCGATCTTGGAGAGGTAGTCCCCGGGCACCACGGTGTAGACGGTGGGGGCGGCCTGCGGGGCGGCGGGCGCGGCCTGGAGCGAGGCCGGAACCTGCGGGGCCTGGACCGGGACCGCGGCGGGCGCGGCGGCCGGGGCTCCCGCGGCGTGGGCGCCGGTGGCTCCGAGCAGCGGGAGCGCGAGGGCCGCGCCGCCGGTGCCGGCGGCGGCGAAACCGCGGGATATCGAGCGGGACTTCGGACGGCGGTGCTTACCCGTTCCAGGCATGGCGAATTCCTCTCCGAACGCCTGCGAGGTGAGCTGTCGGGTTCGGACTGGAGATGTCCGGCCGTCTTTGTGCCGGTGAACAGCACATGTACGGCTTCACCCCGAGCTGTCCCGTTGTAAAGATCTCGACGGAGATCCGGAACAGCGGCTTACCTGGTTCCCCCGCTCCTGCCAACGCGCGTGAATAGTCGGGTGCGGTTTCCGGTCGGCGGCAGGATTAGGCGGTCCGTCCGGATCGATCGCGAACGTAATCCAGTCCGGCCACGGGGAACAAGTCATGAATTCCCCAACAGAATCTTGAAGATGACGGGGCGCCGGAATTCCGGTCACCCTCCGTCCATTCCGCACCTTCAACAACCGCCCCGGCAAGGCAATTCGCCATTCGCGATCAGGCACTCACCGTCACCGTATGATCTGGCTCACTGGGACATGTCCGATCTCGCCTCTCGCTATGGCAAGTTGTCCACAAGTAGCGTAATTCGGACACCGACGACGAAGACAACGAAGACACGGAGGAGCCCCTGTGACCCAGCGGATACCCCAGACCCCCCACGCCGAGCCGACCCTCGCCGGCGTGCGCAACTTCCGTGACGTGGGCGGCTTGCCGACCGCGGACGGCCGGCGGGTCAAGACGGGACGACTGTTTCGAAGCGGACATCTGGCGCATGCCACCGAAACCGATGCAGAGTTCCTCTCCTCGCTCGGGCTGCACACCGTCTTCGACTTCCGCAACGGCGCCGATCAGGCGCTGGAGGGTCCGGACGTGGAGCTCCCCGGCGTACGGAACGTCAACATCCCTCTGTCGGACCCGGCCGACGGCCGGGAGTTCTGGAAGATGGTCCGTGAAGGGGACCTCGCCCAGCTCCGCGAGATCCTGGGAGACGGCAAGGGCGTCGAGCGGATGTCCCGCTCGTACCGCACGATCATCAGGACCCGCACCGCCGAGCACAGCCGGGTCGTGCACGCCCTCGCCGAGGACAGCGTCCCCGCCCTCATGCACTGCGCGGCCGGCAAGGACCGGGCCGGCCTGTCGATCGCCGTCACCCTGCTCGCGCTGGGCGTGGAGCGCGACGCGATCGTCGCGGACTACCTGGAGTCGAACGCCCCCCACAACCGCTACCGGGTCCGCCGGGGCAGCGACGCCGCCGAACCGCGCACCCCGGAGGTGTCGGAGCTGCTCGCTCCGCTCTTCGACGCCCGCGCCCCGTACCTGACGGCCGCCTTCGAGACCATCGACGAGGAGTGGGGCGGGGTGGATCGCTACCTCTCGCAGGGCCTCGGACTCGCGCCCGAGACCCTCGGCCGGCTCCGCGACCGCCTGCTGGACTGACGCCCCGCACACCGACGGGCCGCCGGGCGGACGCCCCGGCGG
>NZ_JBSGXB010000494.1:0-3604 GCF_053609185.1 Streptomyces sp. NPDC054956
ACAACCACCACCACCACCCCCCACACGCTCCCGAAGGGGTTGGTGGGGGGTGTGTTTTTGTGATCCCGGCCGGGGGCCGGGGCCGCCCCCCCCCCCCGCCCCCCGCGCAGAACCGACTCGGCTCAGGTCGTACGGCGCCTGCGCGCTCCCGGTCGCCGCTCGCTCGGCCGGTACACGTTCTCCCCGGCCTCCTTCGCGGCCTCGCGGCGCGCGGCCCCGTACTCGGCCAGGGCCTCCGCCAGCTTGCCCACGCTCGGCTCCGGCGACAGCACGTCGACCCGGAGCCCGTGCTCCTCGGCCGTCTTGGCCGTCGCCGGGCCGATGCACGCGATGACGGTGACGTTGTGCGGCTTGCCGGCGATGCCGACGAGGTTGCGCACGGTCGAGGACGACGTGAAGAGCACGGCGTCGAAGCCGCCGCCCTTGATCGCCTCGCGGGTGTCCTGCGGCGGCGGGGAGGCGCGCACGGTCCGGTAGGCGGTGACGTCGTCGACCTCCCAGCCGAGCTCGATCAGCCCGGCGACCAGGGTCTCGGTGGCGATGTCGGCGCGCGGCAGGAAGACGCGGTCGATCGGGTCGAAGACCGGGTCGTACGGCGGCCAGTCCTCCAGCAGTCCGGCGGCGGACTGCTCGCCGCTGGGCACCAGGTCGGGCTTGACGCCGAACTCCACCAGCGCGGCGGCGGTCTGCTCGCCGACGGCGGCGACCTTGATGCCGGCGAAGGCGCGGGCGTCGAGCCCGTACTCCTCGAACTTCTCGCGCACGGCCTTGACCGCGTTCACCGAGGTGAAGGCGATCCACTCGTAGCGGCCGGTGACGAGTCCCTTGACCGCCCGCTCCATCTGCTGCGGGGTGCGCGGCGGCTCCACGGCGATGGTCGGCACCTCGTGCGGCACGGCGCCGTACGAGCGCAGCTGGTCGGAGAGCGAGGCTGCCTGCTCCTTGGTGCGCGGTACGAGCACCCGCCAGCCGAACAGCGGCTTCGACTCGAACCAGGACAGCTCCTCGCGGCGCGCGGCGGCGCCGTGCTCCCCGACCACGGCTATGACGGGCCGCGAACCCTCGGGCGAGGGGAGGATCTTGCCCTGCTTGAACACCTGGGCGATGGTGCCCAGGGTCGCGCTCCACGTCCGCTGGCGCGTGGTCGTGCCGGCCACGGTCACGGTGAGCGGGGTGTCGGGCTTGCGCCCGGCGCTCACCAGCTCGGCGGCGGCCGCCGAGACCGTCTCCAGGGTCGCGGAGACGACGAGGATGCCGTCGCTGGCGCCCACCTCGCTCCAGCACCGCTGGGAGGCGTTGCGCGCGTCCACGAACCGCACGTCCGCACCCTGCTTGCCGCTGAGCGGCACACCGGCGTACGCGGGCACGCCGACGGCGGTGGCGACACCGGGAACGACCTCGAAGGGGATGCCCCCGGTGGCGCAGGCGAGCATCTCGTCGGCCGCGTTCCCGTCGAGTCCGGGGTCGCCGGTGACGGCACGGACGACCCGCCTGCCGGAGCGCGCGGCCTCCATGACAAGATTGGCGGCATCTCGGATCACCGGGACCCCGGCGGCCGTTGACTTCTCGTCAGCGATCGTCAGCTGCGGCGTGTCCACCCCCGCGCGCGCATGCGTACGTACGACCTCGAGAACCTCGGGCTCCGCGATCAGTACGTCCGCGGCGGCGAGGGCCTCGACGGCGCGCAGCGTCAGCAGACCCGGGTCGCCCGGACCGGCACCGAGGAAGGTGACGTGTCCGTGGACGGCGACCGCCGGGAAAGCGGAGGTGGTGGGACTTGTGGGGTTCAAAGCGACCGCTCCCCCATCAGACCGGCCGCGCCCTTGGCCAGCATCTCGTCCGCGAGTTCGCGGCCGAGCGCCATGGCCTCGTCGTACGACTGGGGCACGGGACCGGTGGTGGACAGCTGCACCAGCGTGGAACCGTCGAGGGTTCCCACAACTCCACGCAGGCGCATCTCATTGACAGTCTGACCGTCGGCCAGCAGGTCGGCGAGCGCCCCCACGGGGGCACTGCAGCCGGCCTCCAGGGCGGCGAGCAGGGCACGTTCGGCGGTCACGGCGGCCCGGGTGTACGGGTCGTCGAGCTCGCCGAGCGCGGCGATCAGGTCCGTGTCGGACGCGAGGCACTCCACGGCCAGGGCACCCTGGCCGGGTGCGGGCAGCACGTTGTCGACGGAGATCAGGTCGGTGGCCTCGTCGCCGCGGCCGATCCGGTTGAGTCCGGCGGCGGCGAGGACGACGGCGTCGAGCTCTCCGCTGTGCACGAACCCGATGCGGGTGTCGACGTTGCCGCGGATGGCGACGGTCTCGATGACCTTGCCCAGCGACTTGGCGTAGGCGTGCAGCTGGGACCGGCGCCGGGGCGAACCGGTACCGATGCGCGCACCGTCGGGCAGCTGCTCGAAGGTCAGGCCGTCGCGGGCGACGAGCGCATCGCGGGGGTCCTCGCGCGGCGGCATGGCGGCGATGACGAGGTCGTCGGGCTGCGTGGTGGGCAGGTCTTTCAGCGAGTGCACGGCGAAGTCGACCTCGCCGCGTACGAGGGCCTCGCGCAGGGCGGTGACGAAGACGCCGGTGCCGCCGATCTGCGAGAGGCTCTCGCGGGACACGTCACCGTAGGTCGTGATCTCCACGAGCTCGACGGGCCGGCCGGTGATCGCCCGTACCGCCTCGGCTACATGCCCGGACTGGGACATGGCCAGCTTGCTGCGCCGCGTGCCGAGCCTCAGCGGCTGGTCGAGACGTGGATTCATGATGCCCGTCCTGAGTCGTGGTTCTTGTCAGCCTCGTCGGCCCTGCTGACGGAGGCCACCGTCTGCGGGTCGAGATCGAAGAGTTCGCGCAGCGCTTCGGCGTACCCGGCGCCGCCGGGCTCGCTCGCGAGCTGCTTGACGCGCACGGTCGGCGCGTGGAGGAGCTTGTCGACGACGCGCCGCACGGTCTGGGTGACCTCGGCCCGCTGCCGCTCGTCGAGGTCGGGCACCCGCCCGTCGAGCCGCGCCACCTCCATGGCGACGACCTCGGCGGCCATGGCGCGCAGGGCGACCACGGTGGGCGTGATGTGCGCGGCCCGCTGGGCGGCCCCGAAGGCCGCCACTTCCTCGGCCACTATCCCGCGCACGGCGTCGACGTCGGCGGCCATCGGAGCGTCCGCGGACGCCTCGGCCAGCGACTCGATGTCGACCAGCCGCACGCCCGGGATCCGGTGCACGGCGGCGTCGATGTCGCGCGGCATGGCCAGGTCCAGCAGTGCGAGCCGTACGGGCTGCGCGTCCACCTGGCTACGGCCCCCCTTGCGAGGCTGCCGCTGCGCGGCCGCCTCGCCCTGGTCGGCCCAGGTGCCGTGCAGCTCCAGCGAGCTGGCGTCGACCCCGGTCAGCGCGGACCGCCCATCGGCGGTCCGCCCCGGGTCGGAGGCCAGCGCGTCGAGCCCGACGGGGCACCCGTCCCGCTCGTCGACGGCAACCTTGCTCCGCACGGCCCCGGCATCGGCAATCCGCTGCCCACCGGCGGCCGCGGCGGCAAGCCGAGCGACGAGCTCACTATTCAGCCCCGCCGGCGTTTGAGGCGCGGGGTCTGGGGCGGAGCCCCAGGGAACGGGC
>NZ_JBSGXB010000495.1:0-3587 GCF_053609185.1 Streptomyces sp. NPDC054956
GGACTCGCCCCAGACGCCGATCCGGTCCGGGTCGATGCCCAGCGCGCCGGCGAACTGGCGCACGTAGCGGATCGCCGCCTTCACGTCGTGCAGCTGGGCCGGGAAGGGGGCCTCGAGGCTGTGCCGGTAGTCGATGGAGACGAGCGCCAGCCCCGCCCCGAGCACCGCGCCGTGCAGCAGCTCCACGGGAACGGTCGGCGGCGGGTAGCGCCGGTCGCCGTCCAGCCAGCCGCCGCCGTGTATCCACACCACCGCCGGGAAGGGCCCCTCGCCCGCGGGCACCGCCACGTCGAGGAGGCGCGGGCGGTAGCCGGGTGAGAGCGCGTACGTGACCCCGTCGAACCGGCGGACGCCGTCCGCGTCCACCACGGCGGGCACGGGGGTGCGGAACGGCGGGGGCGGCCAGGTCATGTCCGCCAGGTCGATGGTGACGGGGGGCGATTGCGTCATTGCGGCCCTTCCAATCTGCTCGGCCTCGGGGGCCGACGGGTCCAGGTGCGGTCCTGCGACGGCTACGGCCATCACCACGGACAAGGGTTCGTAACGTATGTCCGAAATGCTTGCGCGATGCCATCGAGGAGGCTTAGCGTGTTACACGTGTAATCACAACTCTAGCGACGCGTTTCCGCAGACCACAAGAGCACGGGCAGTTCCAGTTCCCCGGCAGTTACACGAGCCACCGCGCGAAGGTCGTCGCCCTCCCCTCCCGGAGCACGCCATGCGCACCTCCATCACCTCCCCCACGGCCCCGGCCACCCTGGCCGCCCTGGCCGCCCCGGCCGCTTCCCGGATCCGGAGCTACGGCCACTGGGCCGCCGAGCCCACCGCGGCGACCGTTCCCCTGATCCGCTCCCGGGTGCGCTGCGTGCTCGACGGCTGGGAGATCGCCGCCGAGATCGCGGAGGTCCTGCTGCTGGCCGTCAGCGAGCTGGTCGGGAACGTCGTCCTGCACGCGGCCGAGGCCGGCCGCCTGCGCGTCGGGGTCTCCCTGCGCGGCGGGTGGCTGCAGCTGGAGGTGGCCGACGGAGCCTCCTCGCTGCCCCGGCTGCCGCACCCCCGGGCCGAGGTCGATCCGGACGCCGAGGGCGGTCGCGGCCTCCTGATCGTGCAGCTGATGGCGGCCGAGACGGGTGGCCAACTGAGCTTCAGGGCCGATGAGTTCGGCAAGTCGGTACGGGTGCGCGTGCCGGCCGACTGACGCGCGGCGGCCCGTGCGCCGGGGACGACTGCCTCACAGAAATATCGCGAGGAATTGACGGCCGCCAATTTATCGAGATACTTGCCCCATCTCCCCCGCTGCTCCCTGATTGAGGTGCCGCCCCATGGAGCTCTCCCCCTCGGCACATGCCGACTCCTTCTGCCGCGACCGGCTCCCGCCGTTCGAACTCTGGCCCGAACTCCACTTCGATCTTCCGGAGTTGGACTACCCGGACCGGCTCAACTGCGCCCACAGCCTCCTCGACGACGCCGTCGAGCGCTGGGGTCCCGACCGCCCGTGCCTGCTGACCGCCGACGAGCGCTGGACGTACGGCGAACTGCTGCGGCGCGCCAACCAGGTCGCCCAGGTGCTCACCGAGGACCTGGGTCTGCTCCCCGGAAACCGCGTGATGCTGCGCGGCCCCAACAACCCCTGGCTCGTCGCCGCCTGGTTCGGCGTCCTCAAGGCCGGCGGAGTGGCCGTCACCACGGTGCCGCTGCTGCGCGCCGCCGAGCTCGCCGGACTGTGCGAGATCAGCCGGCCCGCCGTCGCCCTGTGCGACCACCGCTACCTCGGGGAACTCGAAGCCGCCGCCGGTGCCGGCGAGGCCCGCGAAGCCACCGACGCCACCGGGCGGGCCGAGGCCGCCGCCCTGCGGGTGATCGCCTACGGCGGCCCGGGCGAGGACGATCTCACCGCCCGCTGCGCCGCCAAGACCGGCGTCTTCACCAGCGTGGACACCGCCGCGGACGACGTGGCGCTGATCGCCTTCACCTCCGGCACCACCGGGCGTCCCAAGGCGACCCTGCACTTCCACCGGGACGTGCTCGCCAACGCCGACACCTTCTCGCGGCACGTCCTGCGCCCGCTCCCCGACGACGTGTTCACCGGCACCCCGCCGCTCGCGTTCACGTTCGGCCTCGGCGGACTGGTGGTCTTCCCGCTGCGGGTCGGGGCCGCCACCCTGCTCGTCGAATCGGCCACGCCACGGCAGCTGGCCGACCTCGTCGCCGCGCACGGGGTGACCGTCCTGTTCACCGCCCCCACCGCCTACCGCGCGATCATGGCCGAGGGTGCGGCGGGCCTGCTGGCCGGCCTGCGCCGCTGCGTATCGGCGGGTGAACCGCTGCCCGCCGCGGTGTGGGAGGAGTTCCACGCCGCGACCGGGCTGCGCATCATCGACGGCATCGGCGCCACCGAGATGCTGCACGTGTTCATCTCCGCGGCCGACGAGGACATCCGGCCCGGCTCCACCGGACGGCCCGTCCCCGGCTACCGCGCCGCCGTGGTCGACGAGAACGGCGTGCCCGTCCCCGACGGGCAGCCCGGACTGCTCGCCGTCACCGGCCCCACCGGCTGCCGCTACCTGGACGACCCGCGCCAGTCCACGTACGTCCGCGACGGGTGGAACATCACCGGCGACACCTACATCCGCGATGCCGAGGGCTATTTCTGGTACGTGGCCCGCAGCGACGACATGATCGTCTCCTCGGGCTACAACATCGCGGGGCCCGAGGTGGAGAAGGCGCTGAGCGGCCATCCGTCCGTGGCGGACTGCGGTGTCGTCGGGGTCCCCGACGAGCGGCGCGGCATGCTCGTCAAGGCGTACGTGGTGCTGCGCCCCGGTGTCCCGGCCGGTCCGGAGACCGTCCGCGCGCTCCAGAAGCACGTCAAGGCGGCCATCGCCCCGTTCAAGTACCCGCGTGCCGTGGAGTTCGTCACCGATCTCCCCCGTACGGAGACCGGCAAGCTGCGCCGCTCCGAACTCCGCACCCGCGGAGGGGAGCCGGCCGCCACACCGGCCCCGGAGTCCGCCCCAGCCCCCGCCACTCCCGCCGCGGTCGCGACCGCGGCCACGGACAACGGCGGCTGCGCCGCCGGATGCCCCGAGGCCGAGGTGCCGCACCTGCCCAGCGTCGTCGTGGAGCGCCGCGTCGAGTGGATGGACACCGACGCCGCGGGTCACTACCACCACTCCACCGTCGTGCGCTGGGTCGAGGCGGCCGAGGCCGTGCTGCTGCGCCGCCTGGGTCTGTCGCACCTCTTCGGCAGCACGCCCCGCGTCCACTTCGAGGCCGACTACCGGGCCCGGCTGTGGTTCGGCGAGGCCGTGCGGACGGAGCTGCGGGTCACCAAGGTCGGCACCAGTTCCCTGCACTACGCCTTCGCCGTCCACGGCGAGGAGGGAGCGGAGGCGGCCACCGGCCGCATGGTCATCGCCCATTCCGCCGCGCGCGCCACCGGGACCACTCCCTGGCCGGCCGAGGTCCGCGAGGTCCTCACGAAGGCCGGCCGGCAGGCCCCCGAACTGATCGAGAACAACCGAGGAGGCGCCCCGTGCGCATAGCAGTCATCGGAGGCGGGCCCGGCGGCCTGTACTTCGCCGCCC
>NZ_JBSGXB010000496.1:0-3563 GCF_053609185.1 Streptomyces sp. NPDC054956
GGGCCTCCGCCGTGCCCTGCGCGTTCCCGCGCGGGCGCCGCTACCAGAGAACGGGAAGCCGTTCGGGCAGGCGCTTCATGAAGCGGGTCCGCCAGACCAACTGGTCGACCGGCACCGCGAGCTGGAGGTTGGGCATCTTCTCCAGCAGCACCTCGATGGCGATCTCCGCGTGCCGCTTGCCGAGTGCCGTGGCGGGGCAGTAGTGCGGACCGCCGCCGAAGGAGAGGTGGGTCCCGGCGTTCTCCCGGTCGATGTCGACGACGTGCGGGTCCGGGTACACGGCCGCGTCGGTGTTGGCGCCCTCGACCAGGACCAGGAGGAGTTCGCCCTTCTTCACCTCGACGTCGCCCAGGGTGACGTCCTCGAGGGCGAGGCGGGGCAGCCCGTCGGCGATGGACAGGTTGACCCGCAGGAGCTCGTCCACGGCGGCGGGGATCTTCTCCGGGGCCTTGCGCAACTGCTCCCACACGTCGGGGTTCTGGAGGAGCGAGAAGATCGCCATGGTGAGGAAGCCCATGGTGGAGATGACGCCCGCACCGAACAGGGTGACGCCGACCGTGGCGAGCATCTCGTCCGTCAGGTGGTCGTAGTCGGGATCGTCGCGCAGGGCGGCGAGCTCGGAGATGAGCCCGGTGGAGGTGGGATCGTCGAGGCGCTCGACCATGTACGCCATGTCGCGGTCCCAGTTGAGCTTGGCTCCGGTGACCGGGCAGGCCGAGTTCATGAACGCGATGTCGAGGCTCGCGGCCAGGCGGGGCGCGTCGGCCTCCGGGATGCCGAGGATGCGGCAGTGGAGGTTCTCGGCGTACGGGTTGGTGAACTGGCCGCGCAGGTCGACGGGCGCACCGTGGGTCAGGAGGCCGTCGACGAGGACGGACGCGTGCTCGCGCATCCAGTCGGTCAGACCGTCGGTCTTGGGGTTGATCGCCTTGAGCACGGCCTTGCGCAGACCGGCACCGGTGATGTTGCCCATGTTGTTGACGACCTCGGGCGGGATCGTCAGCGCGTACTGGCGCGGTACGCCGGGCGCCGACGTGTCCTTGAGGCTGAACCTGGGATCTTCGAGGACCTGCTTGCACAGCGCATAGGACGAGACGAGCCAGGCTTCGTCGCCGGCGATCGTCCGGACCCGCTTGACCGGCTCGTCGCGAAGCTCCTCGACCTGGTGGGGGAGCTGGTCGCCGCGCGCGGAGAACGGGAAGTCGAGGATGGTGTCAGCGGGCATCGTGCGCTCCTTCGGCGGGGGTGATGACGGCGTGGCCCTGGTTGCGCGAGGCGCGCAGGCCGGAGCCGCGTGAGTAGAGCAGTTCCGCCATCGGCAGGAGCTGGTGGTAGCAGTTGAGGGAGGACGGCACGCCGAGGATGGCGGGCGTGTCGAGGAAGAGCGGCGCTTCGGCGCAGACGTACTCGAGGCACACCTCGCGCTGCCGCGTGGTGGCGGCCTTCCCGTCCAGAACCTTGGAGGAGAGGAAGGAATCGACCAGGGAGTCGCAAGTGGTGCGGAAATCCGGGTCGTTGTGGAGCAGGTTCTTCAAGTGGCTGTGGAGGTCCCGGTACGCGGGGATGTCGGTGAGGGCCGACATGGGGCGTGCGCGGAGCCGGACGCCGGTGGGGTCGGTCTCGGCGGCCGCGTTGTTCACCTTGGCGCGGACTCCGCGCAGGTTCTTCACCGCCTTGCGCCGCGCTTCGTCCGGGTCGTAGCCGAGGGCCTCGTACATCTCGGCCACGTGCATGTCCGTGTAGATGAGGTCGACCTGGTCGAAGTTGCGCATTCCCCATTGAGCGAGGTCGAGGACGCGCTGGGCCGAGAAATAACTGTTTCCGGGTGAGATGCCTATGACGGCGTGATCGCCTTCGGTGTGGATCACCTGGCAGTGCGGGGTGTACGGCCGGACTGTGAAGACTTCGGTTGCTGTCGTCAACAGGTGTCGGGTCCTTTGTGCCGCTAGTCCCATGGGGCCCTGTGCCCAAGGTGTGGCGGCGACGTCACGGAAGGTACCCGAACGGTGGCTGTCATTCCATCGCTTCCGGTCGGTAACTCACCTGTCGGACAACACAGTTGACTGGGGCATCGATATTGCCGCGCCAGAGGTGCTCTGTCGGACAATTATGGGCAGTCAAATCAAGACAGGCGGGCGGGCGGCGGGGGAGCGTCCCTCCGGTTTCGTCCCCCAGCGCCCGTTCCACGGAGTCGAGGAGTCGCTCGTGAACCACCTGCCCGAACCCTTCCGGCTCTTGCCCGGCGCCGGTACCTCGCCGGTGATCCTGCACGTACCGCACTCCTCGCGCGTCGTTCCGGAGTCCGTCCGCCGTGACATCGTGCTCGACGACCGGGCGCTCGAGCGTGAGTTGGACCACATCACCGACTCCCACACCGAGGACATCGCCGCGGCGGCCGCGGCGAGGGCCGCCGTCACGCCGTGGCGGTTCGTCAACGGGCTGTCCCGTCTCGTCGTCGACCCCGAGCGCTTCCCCGACGAGCGCGAGGAGATGCTGGCCGTGGGAATGGGAGCGGTGTACACGCACACCACCCACCGGGAGCGCCTGCGGCCGGAGGTCTTCGACGGCGGCCCGCTGATCGAGCGCTGGTTCCACCCGTACGCGGAGGCGATGACGCGGGCCGTGGAGGACCGGCTGGCGGCCGTCGGGCGGGCCTTCGTCATCGACGTGCACTCCTACCCGACGGAGCCCCTCCCGTACGAACTGCACGGAGACGGCGGCCGGCCGCCGGTCTGCCTGGGCACGGACCCCTTCCACACCCCGGCCGGGCTGCTCGCCGCGGCCGAGAAGGCGTTCGCGGGTTTCGGCGGCACGGGGCTCGACAGTCCCTTCGCCGGTACGTACGTGCCGCTGGAGCACTACGGCAAGGACGACCGGGTCGGCGCGCTGATGATCGAGATCCGCCGGGACACGTACATGGCCGAACCGGGCGGCCCGGCCGGCCCCGGCCTCCTCGCCCTGGCGGCGGCCCTGACGGAACTGGTGGACGGCCTGCTCGCGTAGCCGGTCGGGAGGTCCCCAACGGCATGCCGCCCTACTTGAGTTGTGACAGGTCGACCGAGTCGGCGGGCGCGGGCGGCGTGGCCTGCACGGGCTCGTCGAAGGCGGAGAAGGAGGCTTCGACCCGCTCGCCGGACTCCTCGGCGCCCTTGATCCGCAGGAGGTAGGGCTTGTCCTCGGTCGAGACCTCGTACGTGCCCGTCTCACCGCCGTGCCGGCTCGTGACCGTGATGGCCGGACGGCCGTCGACGGTGGTCCGCGAGCCCTTGGTCAGTTCCTCGTTCACGGGCTTCTTGGAGAACTCCTTCTTGAAGAAGTCCAGATCGCAGAAGTCGGCGAAGTCGCGCAGCATGGCGCTTGCCGTGGTGCCGTGCAGATAGCGGCCGTTGACGAGCGCGATCGTGGACTCGGCCAGGGGGCCCGGAACTTGGGCGCGCAGCAGGGCGTCGTCGAGCTTCATCCACACGTCGTCGCCTCGATAGTTGATGTCTGCGCGTCCCGAAACGCCTGGCGGTTCTCCGGAGCCGACACAGTTGCCCCGCTCGTCGAACCGGAGATCCAGG
>NZ_JBSGXB010000497.1:0-3548 GCF_053609185.1 Streptomyces sp. NPDC054956
GTCCCGCACTCGCGGGGCGCGGCCTTCGCCGTCTGCGGTCCTGCTGCGGGATCAGTGGAAGAAGTGACGGGTCCCGGTGAGGTACATCGTGACGCCCGCCGCCTTCGCGGCCTCGATGACCAGCTCGTCGCGCATCGAACCGCCCGGCTGGACCACGGCCTTGATGCCCGCGGCCGTCAGGATCTCCAGCCCGTCCGCGAACGGGAAGAAGGCGTCGGACGCGGCGTACGAGCCCTGCGCGCGCTCGGCGCCCGCACGCTCGACGGCCAGCTTCGCGGAGTCGACGCGGTTGACCTGGCCCATGCCGACGCCGACCGAGGCGCCGTCCTTGGCGAGCAGGATGGCGTTGGACTTGACGGCGCGGCAGGCCTTCCACGCGAAGGCGAGGTCGGCGAGCTCGGAGGCGGACAGGGCCTCGCCGGTGGCGAGCGTCCAGTTCGCCGGGTCGTCGCCCTCGGCCCGGACGAGGTCGCTCTGCTGGAGCAGCACGCCGCCCGAGATCGGCTTGAGCTCGGCCGGCTGGTGCGGGGTGCCCTCGACCTTCAGGACCCGGATGTTCTTCTTCTTCGCCAGGACCTCGACGGCGCCCGGCTCGAAGTCCGGGGCGACGATGACCTCGGTGAAGATCTCCGCGACCTGCTCGGCGAGCTCGACGCTCACCGGACGGTTGACGGCGATGACGCCGCCGAAGGCGGAGACGGGGTCGCAGGCGTGCGCCTTGCGGTGGGCGTCGGCGACGTCCTTGCCCACCGCGATGCCGCACGGGTTGGCGTGCTTGATGATCGCGACGCAGGGCTCTTCGTGGTCGTAGGCGGCGCGGCGGGCCGCGTCGGTGTCCACGTAGTTGTTGTAGGACATCTCCTTGCCGTGCAGCTGCTCGGCGTTGGCGAGCCCGCCCGGCCGGCCGTCCGTGTAGAGCGCGGCGGCCTGGTGCGGGTTCTCGCCGTAGCGCAGGGTGGACTTGCGCTCCCAGGCGCCGGCCAGGAATTCGGGCAGTACGGCCTCCGGCTCCGGGGCGTACGCGTTCGTGAACCAGGAGGCCACGGCGACGTCGTACGCGGCGGTGTGCTGGAAGGCCTCGGCCGCGAGCCGCTTGCGGGCGGTGAGGTCGAAACCGCCGTCCTGGGCGGCCGCGAGCACGGCGTCGTAGCGCGCCGGGCTGGTGACGACGGCCACCGAGGGGTGGTTCTTGGCGGCGGCGCGGACCATCGAGGGGCCGCCGATGTCGATCTGCTCCACGCACTCGTCCTCGGACGCGCCCGACTGGACGGTGGCGAGGAAGGGGTAGAGGTTGACGACCACCAGGTCGAAGGGCTCGACGCCCAGCTCGGCGAGCTGGTTGCGGTGGTCCTCCAGGCGCAGGTCGGCGAGGATGCCGGCGTGCACGCGCGGGTGCAGGGTCTTGACCCGGCCGTCCAGGCACTCGGGGAAGCCGGTGAGCTCCTCGACCTTGGTGACGGGCACCCCGGCGGCGGCGATCTTCGCGGCGGTGGAACCGGTGGAGACGAGCGCGACGCCGGCCTCGTGCAGGCCGCGGGCCAGCTCTTCCAGTCCCGTCTTGTCGTAGACGCTGATCAGCGCGCGACGGAGCGGGCGCTTCGACGCGGTGAGGTCGTCGCTCTCTACGGTCACGGTCTCTGCGGTCCCTGCGGCCTCTGCGGCGGTCACTGGATTGTTACCTTTCGTCCCTCGATGCGGTAGCCGTGCCGGGCCAGGCGCCCCACGACGTCGACGAGCAGCTCGCGCTCGACTTCCTTGATCCGCTCGTGCAGAGCGGCTTCGTCCTCTTCGTCCCGGACCTCCACGACACCCTGGGCGATGATCGGACCGGTGTCCACGCCCGAGTCCACGAAGTGGACGGTGCAGCCGGTGACCTTCGCGCCGTAGGCGAGGGCGTCCCGTACGCCGTGCGCGCCGGGGAAGGCCGGGAGGAGGGCGGGGTGGGTGTTGACGAACCGGCCGCCGAAGCGGCCGATGAACTCCGGGCCCACGATCTTCATGAACCCCGCCGAGATCACGAGGTCCGGCGCGTGGGCGTCGGTGGCCTCGGTCAGGGCCACGTCCCACTCCGTGCGGCTCGGGTAGGCCTTGACCGGGCACACGAAGGTGGGGATCCCGGCCTTCTCGGCGCGCTCCAGGCCGGCGATGTTCTCGCGGTCGGCCCCCACGGCGACGACTTCGGCGCCGAAGCCCTCCGCTCCGCCGGGATGGGCGTCGATGGCATCGAGCAGGGCCTGGAGGTTGGTGCCGGATCCGGAGACCAGCACGACCAGGCGGGAGGCGGCCATGGGAGGCCCTTTCTCGAGCGGGGGCGTCCTGGCCTGAGCTGGGGGCGCGTCGTTCGTCTTGTGTGATCGCATGAAACTTCGGGTCGCCGATATACGGGGGACCATACGAAGCCACCGACCGCCTGCAACGATACCGGCACACCGGACGGCCCCCGAGGGACGGGGGCGCGGGCGGGCGGTAGCGTCTGGCATACATGCCGCAAACAGGCCTCCGACGTCCCAGTGACGTCCACGACACAGGGGATGAAACACACCCGATGCCGGATCGCCGCCAGCCCGACCCCTCCACCGACGACAACCCCTTCGCGGCGCCCCCGGAAGGCCGGCCCGACCAGCTCTGGGAGCCGCGCACCGGCGGTGACGGCGGCTCCGGCAAGGTGCCGGTCGAGGACCCCGGGTCCGGTCCGGCGCGCTGGGACCCGACGGACCCGATCCAGCGGCGTGCCCGGTACGCGCTGCTGGCCGGCATGTGGGGCTTCTTCTTCGGGGTCTTCGGCATCCCGTCGGTGGGACTGCTGCTGGGCGTACTGGCCCTGTACTGGGGGATCAGCGCGCTGCGCGGGGCCCCCGTGAAGCCGGCCTCCGCCGACGGCGGGCGGTCGGGCGCGGACCCCTTCGCCCCGGCCCCGGCGGCGGACACCGCCCCGGAACCGGCCCCGGCCCAGGGCGGACTGGCCGCCCTGGGCGCCGCGGCCCGGCCCCAGCGGACGGCCGCGGTGAGCGGGCTGGTCACGGCGACCCTGGCGGTGCTGCTGGCCGCGTCCTCGTACGCGGTGCAGATCGCGTACAAGGACTTCTACGTGTGCACGCAGGACGCTCTGACGAAGTCGGCGGAGCTGCAGTGCAACGACCTGCTGCCGGACAACGTCATCGGCAAGATGCTCAAGGTCCAGCGCTGAGCGCTCCCCGCTGACCACGGACCGACCCGGGACCGACCCCGGCCGCTACTCGGCCGGGGTCGGTCCGGCCTGCCCGGCGGGCGCGGCCGGCACGGCCTCGGCCGGTGCCGGGCCCGCCTCCGGAGCCGTCCCCCTTCCCGCGCCCGCGTCCGCATCCGCCGGGCCGGGTTCCGTCGCGGGCCTGCGGCGGGCCAGTACGCGGGCACCCGCCACGGGCGGGACGAGCGGGGCCGCGGGTACGGCGGCGCCGGGCGCTCCGCCGGGCGGCTCCGCGGGGAGCGGTGGCGGTGCCGGCACCGGATCGGCGGGCGTCGCGGGGATCGGGATCGGGGTCAGGTCCAGCTTGAGGCCGGGCATGACC
>NZ_JBSGXB010000498.1:0-3548 GCF_053609185.1 Streptomyces sp. NPDC054956
CGCCGGGCGTGTGCGTGCGAGCCCTGCTGGTGCACGGTCCGGTCGTCGGCGGGACATCGGCCGCGGGACACGTAGCGGTCGGTGAACTCCTCCACGGCGTCCCTGACATGAGCGCCGGCCCCCAGCCGGGGCAGCGCCTCGGCCGCCGCCCGGAACCAGGCCCGGGCGGCGGCCCGCAGCTCCGGATCGGCCAGGCCGTGCCGCGCGGCGTCGCGCCACAGCGGATTGCGGGGCGCGGGCTGCGCCCCGTAGGAGTCGGCCAGCCCCTTCGACACCCGGTACGCCGTCTCGGCGGCCTCCGGGTCGTCGAACAGGGCGTGCACGACGGCCACCGGGACCAGCCAGCCGTCGTCCCCGGGCTGGGCGTCGATCATCCGCAGCTCCAGATGCCCGCGCGGGCGCACCGGCGGGAACAGGGTGGTCAGGTGGTAGTCCAGATCCTCGGCGGTCGGCGGCCGCGGGCCGCCACCGGAGCGCAGCCAGTCGCGGAAGGTCAGCCCGTGCGGCACCGTCCAGGGCGTGCCTTCACGGTCCGTCCGTACGCACATCACCTCGGTGTCCAGCGCCTGCCGGGTCCACGCGCCGCGCGGCTCCGCGTCCAGCGGCGGGGCGAGGGAGCGGCGGGTGTCGATATCGCCCCAGACCCCCTGGCGGGCGCACCGCCAGCCGGCGTACGGACCTTCGCGCGCGGGGGAGTTGGCGAAGGAGGCGACCAGCACGGCACCGAGGAGGTGGGCCAGGCGCCATCTGCGGCCGTGGCCGACCGGACCCGGCTCCTCGTACCCGGCGTCCACGCACACCTGCACGGACGCGGAGGCGCACATCATGGAGCGCCCGGCGGGCCCGGTGCGGTCGAAGTAGGTCTCCATGGCGTCGTAGCGCGGGCTGGCCAGCATCCGGCGGTGCGGCCGGCGCGGGTCCTGGCCGAGGCCGCGCAGCACCAGGCCCCGGTCGCGCAGGGCGCCCCGTACGGCGGCGAGGTCGGCCTGGAGGCCGTCCACGCACCCGGTCAGCGAGGTGGACGGGGGCGAGCTCAGCTCCAGCTGGCCGCCGGGCTCGACGGTCACGCGGGATCCCAGGGACAGCGCACCGGCCGCGTCGTGCGCGGCGGCCAGCCGCTCGTGGGACACGGGCAGTGCGGGGCGTTCGGCGTCGAAGACCAGCCACTCGAGCTCCGCACCGATCAGGCGGGGCGGGCCGGTCTTGAAACAGATGCCGTGGACCAGGTCCTCGGCGGCGGACTCGGTCAGGCGGGGTGGGTCATGCGGCATGACGGGGCCCTCGTCTCGCGTCGTCGGCTGTGACATCACCCGTGCCTACCCGTCCGTTGGGGCACAAACTCCCTTGCCGCCGCTCGCCCGATGCGTCAAAGATCACGGCATGAGCAGCAGGTTGCGCGAGATCGCGCGGGAGAACGCGGAGATCGTGGCGTCCGGTGGGTACCGAACGCGGTCCGGGCGGCAGGTGGCGCTCGCCGCCGCCGTGGCGGAAGCCAAGGCAGGAACCAGAATATATGGACCAAACCAGGTCATTCCAGACGAAACAGTCCTGATCAAGGGCGGCGGGACCGCCGTGGAGGTCACGGGCGAGAGCAGTACGGAGGCGGCCCGCAGGCTCGCGGCGGACCACCCCGGGACCGCCGTGGTGGCCGTCCTGAACTTCGCCTCGGCCCGCAATCCCGGGGGCGGCTACGTCCGCGGGGCCAAGGCGCAGGAGGAGGCGCTCTGCCGGGCCTCGGCCCTGTACGAGACCCTCCTGGAGGCCCCGGAGTACTACGCGGTCCACCGTGCCGAGGTCAGCACCTTCTACACCGACCGGGTGATTCACTCACCCGCGGTCCCGGTCTTCCGCGACGATCGCGGCGACCTGCTGGACACCCCCTTCCGCGCCGGCTTCCTCACCTCCCCGGCCCCGAACGCGGGCACGATCCGCCGCCAGGAACCCGACCGGGAGGCCGAGATCCCCGCGGCGCTCGTACGGCGCGCGGAGCTGGTGCTGGAGGTGGCCGCGCTGCACGGGTACCGGGACCTGGTGCTGGGCGCGTGGGGGTGCGGGGTCTTCCAGAACGACCCGGCCCAGGTGGCGGAGGCCTTCCGGGGACTGCTGACCGGCCGATTCGCCGGAGTGTTCGAACGGGTGGTGTTCGGGATCCTGGACCGCAAGCCGGACACGCGGGAGGCGTTCGAACGGGTGCTGGCCGAGCTCCTTTGACGTGGGGGGACGCCCGGCGGGCCGTCGGGCCGTCGGGGGGAGCGTCCGGGGATGAGGGCTCCGGGCGCGGGCTCCGGGCACGGGCTCCGGACGGCGCGGGGCGCGCGAGGGGGCGCGCGTCGTGTGCGGCCGGGCTTCGCCGCACGCCCGCTCCCCGCATTCGGGTGACGGCCCGGGCGATGCCTGGGACGTGCCCACGGCGATCTCGACACTGGATGTGACCGGACCTGACCACCGGTGACATCGAGGGGAAGCCGTATGAGGGCGATGAAGTACGTGGTGAAGAGCGCGGTACGGACGACCGTCACGCTCGGCGCGGCCCTGGTCCTGTTCACGGGGGTGTCCGGCAGTGCCCACGCAGCCGGGGGCGAGTTCAGATACGTCAACGTGAACCAGGACGATTTCACCCTGGAAAACCCCGAGAACCGGACGTGCTTCCTGCTGCTGAGCGGCGCGCGCAGGGCGGAGAACACCACCAACGCACGCGCCACGCTCTTCGCGGAACGCGACTGCGAAGGGCTGACCACGCGGGTCATGCAGCCGGGCCAATCGGCGGTCTTCCCGGCGGCGGCCGCCCCGCACAGCGTGCGCTTCGGCTGAAGGGCGGCGGCCCGGGCGCGGCCCTGGGGGCCGCGCCTCGGCCCCGGCGGCTACCGCCAGCCGTACCGCTCGCGCAGCCGGTCCACGACGAGCTGGAACCGCGCCCGGTCCAGCGCACACGCCTCGCGCCGCATGCCGTCCTCGTGTACGCGCAGCACCCGGTCCACGTCCACCCAGGACTCCCGGCCGGCGCTGTCCCAGGGGCCGGTCCCGATGGGAACCCACTCCCGGTCGTGGTCGTGCTGCTTGCTGGACAGCTGCACGGCCAGCAGCGTCCCGGCCGCCTCACGCGCGACGACCAGCACGGGGCGGTCCTTGCCCCGGCCGTCGTTCTCCTCGTAGGGGACCCAGGTCCAGACGATCTCACCGGGATCGGGATCCCCGTCGCGATCGGGAGCGTACGAGGTCTGCACCGGCCCAATGGCATTCGGATCGGCCTCGGCGGTAGCGCCGACGCCATCGCGCCCGGGCTGCTCGACTTGACCGTTGCTGTGGTGTGAAAGTGCCGTCATTCGCGCGAGGTTACCGGCTGCGGAGGCGACGAAGGGGCGACGGCGCGGGCTGCCCTGGGCCGGTGGCTGCGGCGGTGGGGCGGGGGCGCCGGGTTGGCGGGGCCTGTGTGCGAGCTGGCTTCGACGGTGTCCGGGGGGCGTCCCGGGTGTCGAGTGTCCTTCCGTGCCGGGCCGGCCTGTCAAGGGCGCTCCCTTCGGTCGCGTCGCTTCGCGATGGCCTTCGGC
>NZ_JBSGXB010000499.1:0-3508 GCF_053609185.1 Streptomyces sp. NPDC054956
GCCGGTCACAGCGCTAGCCTTCCCGACCGGCCCGGCCTTCGACGAGGGGGGTCAGGCCGTCCAGGAGGGCCGTCAGGCCGAGCTCGAAGAGGGCGTCGAGGCGCAGGTCGTAGCCGTCGTCGAAGGCTCCGACCACCTTGGCGAAGGTCGGGAAGCGGCCCGAGGCCACCAGTCCCCGCAGGTCGGAGGCGCGGCCGTCCATCCACTGGTCCTCCGACTCGCCGGTGGAGGCTTCGGCCTGCGCCTCCCACTCCAGGTGCACGGCCAGGCCCTGGACATGGCTGTAGAGCAGTACGTGGATGTCGAACAGCTCGACCGGACCGAGCCCGTGGCCGTCGAGGGCCCGCAGCACCCATTCGGCGTGGACCATCAGGTTGGGCACGAGCAGGGGGCGGGTGAGGGAGCCGACCTGAGCCAGCCAGGGGTGCCTGCGGTAGAGGGCCCAGAGGGTCCGGGCACCCGATTCGACGCAGGCGCGCCACTCCTCGGGGGCTTCGCCGGGGTAGGACTTCTCGCCGAACACGGTGTCGGCCATGAGCAGGATGAGGTCGTCCTTGCTCGGGACGTACCGGTAGGGCGACATCGCGGCGACGCCGAGCCGAGCGGCGACGCCCCGCATGGAGAGCGCCGGCAGGCCCTCGGCGTCGGCGATGTCGATGGCCGCACGGACGATCCGCTCGAGGCTCAGATCCCGTTCCCCCTCAACGGCCGGGCCGGGGACGGTGAGCGAGGGGCGGCGGACCGGAGCCGCCGGAGCGGCCGGTGCTCCGCCGGCGACGACGGTGCCGGCCCTGGGGCGGGTCTCGACGAGTCCCTCGAGGCGCAAGGTGGTCAGGGCCTTGGTGGCGGTCGCCAGTGCGACGCCCCATTCCCCGGCGATCTGCCGGATCGAGGGAACCCGGTCGCCCGGGGCCAGTTCACCGCTGGCGATGCGGTGGCGGATCCCGGCGACGATGCGCAGATAGGGCGGCTGATCGGATGGGTCTGTGGGCTTCGTCACGTCCTGCGGCCTCCCTTGTCTGTACTAGCGCAGAGGCTAGCAGCGACGATTCCGGCAGGACCCCTAACTGTCCTAGTACAGCAGAGGAATTCTGCCTGTTGAAGGCCCTGTGCGTACGTCGTACGTTCACGTTGCGTACAGCGTAGACAAGGAGCTTCCCATGCAGAACGTCCTCATCTCCGGCGGCGGAATCGCCGGGCCGGTGCTCGCCCACCGGCTGCACCGCCACGGCTTCGCGGCGACCGTCGTCGAGCGCGCCCCGGGCCCGCGTCCCGGCGGCCAGGCCGTGGACATCCGCGGTGTCGCCCTCGAAGTCGTCGAGCGGATGGGCCTGTTGGAGCGGGCGCGAGGCGTACGGACCCGCATGCGCGGCATGTCGGTCCTCGACCCGGACGGCAAGGAGATCCACCGTACGACCGAATCCACCTTCAGCAGCGGCCGGCTCGACACCGACGACATCGAGCTGCTGCGCGACGATCTGGTGCGGATGGTGTACGAACACACCCGCGCCGACGTCGAGTACCGCTTCGGCGACGGCATCACCGCGCTCGAGGAGGACGCGGCCGGCGTCCGCGTCGACTTCGCCCACGGGCCGTCCCGCACCTTCGACCTGGTGATCGGCGCCGACGGCCTGCACTCCACCGTGCGGCGCCTGGCCTTCGGACCCGAGGGGGACTTCGCCCACCACCTGGGCAGCCACCTCTCGGTGTTCGGCGCGGACAACTTCCTCGCGCTGGAGGACTGGCAGATGTGGCTGCGGGACGGCGACACCGGTTTCGGCATCATGCCGGTGCGCGACAACACCGAGCTCAGGATCGCCTTCGGCTTCATGTCCGACCCCGGCATCCAGGACGGCGACGCCCTGCGCCGGATCGTCGTCGACAAGCTCGCGTCACTGCGCTGGGAGGGGGCCCGGCTGGCCGAAGCCGCCCGGACCGCGCCCGACTTCTACTGCGACGCCATGGCTCAGATCCGCATGGACCACTGGTCGCGGGGCAGGGTGGCCCTGCTCGGCGATGCCGGCTACTGCCCCTCTCCCCTCTCGGGACAGGGCACCAGCCTCGCCCTCGTCGGCGCCCACGTACTGGCCGACTGCCTCGCCCGCGAGCGGGGCGATCACCGTGCCGCGTACGCCCGTTACGAGCGGCGGATGCGCCCGTTCGTCACGCTCAACCAGGCCCTGGCCACGGAGAACCCCGGCGGGCCGGCCTCCGAGGCCTCCGTCGAACACGCCAAGAACGCGCTCTCGCTGGACGGGTGATCGCCAGGGATGGTGTGGTGGTCCGGGCGGCCCGCATCCGGCACCGGGGCGGACGGGAGTCTGACGGCAGGCCCTGGGAACGAGTGGAGGCGGTCGGCGTGCGCGCGGTGGTGTTCGAGCGGTACGGGGAGCGGGCCGCGGTACGGGAGGTGCCCGATCCGGCACCGGCCGCCGGCGGGGTGGTGGTACGGGTCGGGGCGACCGGGCTGTGCCGCAGCGACTGGCACGGATGGATGGGGCACGACCCGGACATCACGCTGCCGCACGTGCCGGGCCACGAACTGGCGGGCGTGGTCGAGGCGCTGGGACCGGGAGTCGCCAACTGGCGGGCCGGGGACCGGGTCACGGTCCCCTTCGTCTGCGCCTGCGGAACCTGCGCCGAGTGCGCCGCCGGCCAGCACCAGGTGTGCGCCCGGCAGACCCAGCCCGGGTTCACCCACTGGGGGTCCTTCGCCGAGTACGTCGCGCTGGAGCACGCCGACGTGAACCTGGTGGGCGTACCGGAGGAGCTGTCGTTCGACACGGCGGCCGGGCTGGGCTGCCGTTTCGCGACGGCGTTCCGGGCGGTGGTCGCCCGCGGGCGGGTGGCGCCGGGCGAATGGGTCGCGGTGCACGGCTGCGGCGGTGTGGGGCTGTCGGCCGTGATGATCGCGGTGGCCGCGGGGGCCCGGGTGGTGGCCGTGGACACGGCCCCGGGGGCACTGGAGCTGGCGCGGCGGTTCGGAGCCGCGCACTGCGTGAACCCACACCGGACCGACGCGGCCGACGCCGTAAGGGAGTTGACGGGCGGCGGGGCGCACCTGTCGCTCGACGCCCTGGGTTCGCCGGTGACGGCCGCGGCCTCGGTGGCCGGACTGCGCAGGCGCGGCCGGCACGTCCAGGTCGGGCTGCTGCCGGCCGCGCAGGGGGCCGCGGCGCTGCCGATGGAGCGGGTCATCGGGTGGGAGCTGGAGCTCCTCGGCAGCCACGGGATGGCGGCGCACGCGTACCCGCCGATGATGGAGCTGGTCCGCTCGGGGTCCCTGCGGCCGGACCTGCTGGTCACGGCCACGATCCCGCTGGACGCGGCGCCGGCGGCACTGGCGGCGATGGGCACGGCCCCGGGGAGCGGGGTCACGATCATCCGGCCGGGCGCGGCGGACGTGGCGGCGGAGGGCTAGGCCATCTCTTCCGGATCTTGCCTGACCCGCGCCGCCCGGCACCGCACCTCGCCGCGTTGTCGAGGCACCCGAGGACGTCCAGTCATC
>NZ_JBSGXB010000500.1:0-3504 GCF_053609185.1 Streptomyces sp. NPDC054956
CTCCGTGGCCAGTGCCCCGGAGCGCGCCGCCGAGGCCCGTTCAGAACCTCAGCGCCCACCCGTCGAGGTACCCGGTGTACCCGGCGAAGGCGTCGAACACGCGCAGTTTCCACACCCCGCCCGCCGTCTCCGAGGAGGCGTCGACCGAGTACAGCCCGACGAGATCGCTCTCGCCCCAGCCCGTGTACTCGTCCTTGACCGGGTACACCGTCCCGTCGGGGGCGATCAGGTCGACCCGCAGGGTCCCGGAGTCCGGGTGCTTGAAGTACAGCTCCACGTCCAGCGAGGCGGGAGCGCTGCCCGGGACCCCGCTGACCGTGATCGGGGACTCGACGGTCTCCAGGTCCCCGACCGGGAAGTCGGCGGTGTTCGCGAACCGTTTGCCGGGCACCCGGTTCGGGACGCCGCCCACGTAGAGGGCGCGGTCGGGGGAGCCCGGTCCGGCGTCGAGCACCGCGCCCGTGGTGGCCGAAGCCGTCAGGGCGGCCGCCACCTGGGCCGGGGTGTCCGTGCGGTGGCCGGCCAGATGGAGCGCCGCCGCGCCCGCCACGTGCGGGGTGGCCATCGAGGTGCCGGACATGACGGTGCTCCAGTCGTCACCCCAGTAGACGGCCGAGGTGATGGAGTCGCCGGGGGCGAACAGGTCCACCAGCGGGCCGAAGTTGGAGTACGGGGAACGCGCGTCGTGGTCGCCGACCGCACCCACCGTCAGGGCCTGGGAGACCCGGGCCGGCGAGTGCCCGGAGGCGTCGATGCCCTGGTTCCCGGCGGCCACCGCGTAGGTGATGCCGGAGGCTATGGACCCGCGCACGGCCGCGTCCAGCACGTCGTCCGGGTCCCCGCCCAGGCTCATGTTGGCGACGGCCGGCTTGACGGCGTTGCGGGTGACCCAGTCGATCCCGGCGACCACCTGCTCGGTCGTGCCCTCCCCGTACCAGTCGAGCACCCGGACGGCCACCAGCTTCGCCCGCTTGGCCACCCCGAAGGTGGTGCCGGCGAGGGTCCCCGCCACGTGCGTGCCGTGCCCGTGCGAGTCGTCGGCCTCGAAGTCCTCGTCGATCGCGTCGTAGCCGTACGAGGCGCGCCCGCCGAAGTCCTGGTGGGTGATGTTGATCCCGGTGTCGATGACGTACGCGGTCACCCCCTGCCCGGCCGAATCCGGGTACGTGTAGGAGTCGTCGAGCGGACCCCTGCGCTGGTCGATGCGGTCCACGCCCCACGAGGGCGGGCTCGGCTGGGTGGAGTCGAGCCGCAGCCGGCGGTTCTGCGCGACCCGGGCGACGGCCGGATCGGCGGCGACCCGCCGGGCCTGGCGCTCGGTCATCCGCGCGGAGAAGCCGCTCAGCGCCGAGTCGTAGGTGCGGCCGATCGTGCCGCCGTGCCGTTCGACGACGGACCGGCCGAGCGCGGTACGGGCCCCCGCGCGGGCCGGATCGAGGACGACGAGGTAGCTGCCGGGAACGGCGTTCGAAGCACCGGCGTAGAGGACGGAACCCTCGGCGGGCGCGGCCGAGGCGGCGGACGGCAGCGTCTGGGCCCCGAGGGCGAGCGCGGCGGCGAGTGCGAGGACGAAGCCCCGTAAATGAGGTCTGGTGGCCATCCGCTCACGGTGGGGTGCGCGGAGCAGGGCGCACAAGGGCGCACCCGCCGTCGCTCCGGCGAAATGACCGGACGGCCGAGGGACGTGTGGCCGGACGGCCGATGTGCATCCGAAACGGATCCCTGCCGCAAATGCCGCCGGGGACCGGCCGGTTGGGGTGAACGCTACGGGACTGGGGAAGGGATGCGGAACCGGCTAAGGTGTACGCCCATCAAGGTCATGCACCGCAAGCCGACCAGCCCAAGGAGCGACCCCGTGACGATGCCCGCCCCGTTCCCCCATACCGCCGGCCCCCTCGCGGACCGGGACCGCGGCCCCGCCGACGGACCGGACCGCGGCCTCTCCGCCACCGTGGTCCCGCCCCGGATCGCGGAGCCCCGAGAGGTGGCACCCGCGGACGCGCGCGAACTGTCGAGACTCTTCTTCCGCCGGCTGCGCGAACTGGAGGAGGGCACCCCCGAGCACCGCTACGTCAGGGACACGCTCGTCGAGATGAACTGCTCGCTGGTCCGGTTCGCCGTCCGCCCCTTCCGCGGCCGCGGCGACGGGGGAGACCTCGAGGACCTCCTCCAGGTCGGCACCATCGGCCTGATCAAGGCCATCGACCGGTTCGACCCGGACCGCGAGGTCGAGTTCGCCTCCCTCGCCATGCCGTACATCACAGGTGAGATCAAGCGGCACTTCCGCGACACCACCTGGGCGGTCCGCGTCCCGCGCCGGCTCCAGGAGCTGCGCATCGACCTCGCCAAGGCGAAGGAGGACCTGACGGCGGTGCTCGACCGGCCGCCGACCGTCGCGGACCTCGCCGCCCACCTCCGGCTCACCGAGGAGGAGGTCATCGAGGGGATCGTCGCCGCGAACGGCCACACCAGCGGCTCCCTCGACGCCCCGCACAGCGAACGCGCCGACGGCCGCACCGAGGGCCACAGCCTCGCCGAAACCATGGGGGCGGAGGAGCCGGCGCTGGAACGCGTCGAGGACATCCAGACCCTGGCACCGCTGCTGGAACGGCTCACCGACCGGGAGCGCCGCATGCTGGCGATGCGCTTCGGCGAGGAACTCACCCAGGCTCAGATCGGCGCCGCCCTCGGCATCTCGCAGATGCAAGTCTCGCGCCTCCTGACCCGGGTGCTCGCGCACCTGCGGGCCTCGATGCTCGCCGACCCGGAGCGGCCCGGAGCCGGGGCCCCGCAGCAAGTGGAACCGGGCTGCGCCGGCGCCGCCGAGCGCGCGGGTGGCGACGTACCGCAAGTGACATGACTCACTTCACCGTTTGCGATGGTTAAGCCGGGGCAGTAGCGCTGCTGGAGCGGACCCGTCCGCCGGCCGCAGCGGCCGGGGCACGGGCGACGGGCGGATCCCGTCGCGCTCCACGGCCCGCCGGACGCACAGACGCCGGTGGGCCGTTTCCGGTACGACCCGTGAGGTGTATGTGTCCACGCTCATAGCCGAGCACGTGTACAAGGTCTTCGGCAAAGGACCCGACAACGGCGCGGCCGTCGCCACGGCGGTCCGCGCACTCGAAAGCGGTGCCACCGACCGCGAGGAGCTGCGCGCCGAAGGAACGACCGCCGCGGTGATCGACGCCTCCTTCCGCGTCGAGCCCGGCCAGATCTTCGTCGTCATGGGCCTGTCGGGATCGGGCAAGTCCACCCTGCTGCGCATGCTCAACGGACTTCTGGAGCCCACCGCCGGACGCATCCTCTTCGACGGCGAGGACCTCACCGCGCTCTCCGCGCGCGAGCTGCGCCGGGTACGCTCCACCAAGATCAGCATGGTCTTCCAGCACTTCGCGCTGTTCCCGCACCGCGACGTGCTGGAGAACGCCGGATACGGACTCGAGGTCCAGGGCGTCCCCCGGGCCGAGCGCGAACGGCGGGCCGCCGAGGCGCTCGCCCTGTGCG
>NZ_JBSGXB010000501.1:0-3500 GCF_053609185.1 Streptomyces sp. NPDC054956
CCCCCCACTCCGCGCGCGGTCACCTCGGCGGGGTCAGCCGCTCCCACAGGAAGGTGTGGACGAGCGCCTCGTTGAAGGCGGTCTGCCCGTGGTCGGTGGCACCCGCGTGGCCGCCGCCGAGGTGCTCGTGGAAGAGCACGGGATGCCCGAACTCCCGCAGCCGGGCCGCCATCTTGCGCGCGTGCCCGGGATGGACGCGGTCGTCGCGGGTGGAGGTCAGCAGCAGCATCGGCGGGTACGGGGACCCCTCCGTGCGGATCCGGTGGTACGGGGAGATCCGCTCCAGGTGGGGCCGGTCGGCCGGGCTGTCGGGGTCCCCGTACTCGGCGATCCAGCTGGCCCCGGCGAGCAGCTTGTGGAAGCGGAGCATGTCGAGCAGCGGCACGTGGGCGACGACCGCCCCGAACAGTTCCGGGTCGCGGGTGATCATCGCGCCCATGAGCAGCCCGCCGTTGCTGCCGCCCTCGATGCCCAGTTGCGCGGGGGTGGTGACCTCCCGGGCGATGAGGTCCCGGGCGACGGCGGCGAAGTCCTCGTACGCCCGGACCCGGTTCGCGCCGAGGGCCGCCTTGTGCCAGTCGGGCCCGTACTCGTGGCCGCCCCGGATGCCCGCGACGACGTACGTTCCGCCGCGCTCCAGCCAGGCGCGCCCGGTGACGGCGCTGTAGCCCGGGACCATGGAGATCTCGAAGCCGCCGTACCCGTAGAGCAGGGTGGGTCCCGGGCCGGGGCGGTCCTCGGGCCCGACGACGAAGTACGGAACCTCGGTGCCGTCCGCGGACGTCGCGAAGTACTGGCGGACGGCGAGGCCCTCGGTGTCGAAGAGGGCCGGACCCTGCTTGACGCTCTCGTCGGCGCCGGCCGGTGCCGTGCCCCGGTAGAGGGTGGACGGCTGGAGGAAGCCCGCGACGTTCAGGAAGAACTCGTCGCTCACGTCCGGGTCCGTGCCGGTGACGGAAGCCGTGGACAGTGGCGGCAGACCGGCCAGCGGTGCGCGGCTCCAGCCGTCGGGGCCCGGGCCGGGGGTGAGGATCTCCATCCGGGAGGAGACGTCGGCGCTGGTGGTGAGGATCAGGTGGTGGCGGGTCCAGCTCCAGCCGGAGAGGGCGGTGTGCCCGTCCGGGGTGAAGAGCACCGCCGGCTCCCGCTCCCCCGCCCGGAAGGCCTCGAAGTCGAAGGCGAGCAGGCTGCCCGCCTCGTGGCCGAGCCACGGCGACTTCGGGGCGACGATCAGCCACTCGCGGTGGACGGAGGCGCCGGCGTCGTCCGGTACCTCGATCTTCAGGGGCTCGGCGCCGGTCCCGTCCTCGGGCAGGAGGAACAGCTCCTGCTTCCAGAAGTCGATCTGCCGGTGGACGAAGTCCCGTTCGAAGCCGGGCGTGTCGTCGTGCCATCCGGAGGCGGACAGGTCCGAGGGCTTGCCCTCGTAGACCGTTTCCGCCTCCGCCAGGGGCGTGCCGCGCCGCCAGCGGCGCACCTGGAGGGGGTAGCCGGACCCGGACATCGAGCCGGGGCCGAAGTCCGTCCCGATCCAGACCCGGTCACGGTCGATCCAGCCGATCCGGGTCTTGGCCTCCGCGACCTCGAACCCGCCCTCGACGAACTCCAGCGTCTCCAGGTCGAACTCGCGCACCACGCAGGCGTCCGCGCCGTCCCTCGACAGCATCACCAGGGCATGGCGGTGCTCGGGTGCCAGGACGGCGCTGCCCGCCCAGGCCCACTTCTCCCCCTCGGCCTCGGCCAGGGCGTCCAGGTCCAGGACGGGCTCCCAGTCGGGCCGCTCCTTGCGGTACTCCTCCAGCGTGGTGCGGCGCCACAGGCCGCGCACGTGGTCGGCGTCCTGCCAGAAGTTGTAGAGGTGCCGGCCCCGGCGGCGGGTGTACGGGATCCTGCCGTCGTCGTCGAGGACCTCGCGGACCGCCGACTCCAGCACCTTGAACCCGGGGTCCTCGGCCAGCGCGGCGACGGTCTCGGCGTTGCGCTCGCGGACCCAGTCGAGGGCGGCCTCGCCGGATACGTCTTCGAGCCAGAGATAGGGGTCTGCATCACTCATCCGCCGATTGTGCAGGATCGGCACGAGTGCTTCCGACCGCGGAGGCCCGGGGGCAACGCGAGCAGCCCGCCCGGGGCGGCGCCCGGCGGAAAATCCTTTGCCCGGGCGGGGGCGGGCACCGACGATGGACCGTCGTGAGCAGATCCCGTTCGTCCTCCGTACTTCCCGACCTCGCCCCGTTCCGGTCCAGCCCCGACTTCCGGCTGCTGTTCTACCAGGGCACGGTCACCTTCTTCGGCTCGTTCATGGCGATGATCGCGCTGCCGCTCCAGATCAAGCACCTCACGGACTCGCCGCTGGCGGTCGGTGCGATGGGCGCGGTGGAGCTGGTTCCGCTGGTGGTCTGCGGGCTCTACGGGGGCGCCCTCGCCGACTCCGTCGACCGGCGGCGGATGATCCTGCTCACCGAGGCCGGGCTCGGGCTCCTCGCCCTCGTGCTCCTGGTGAACTCGGCCCTGCCGGACCCGCTGCTGTGGCCGCTGTACGTGGTCGCGGGCGGGGTGTCGGCACTGACCGGGCTCCAGCGGCCGGCCCTGGACTCGCTGATGGCGCGGATCGTGCCGCACGACCAGTTGACGGCGGCCGCCGCGCTGAACGGGCTCCGCTACCAGTTCGGGGCGATCGCGGGCCCGGCGCTGGCCGGGCTGATCGTCGCGTACGCCGGATACGCCTCGGCGTACGCGCTCACCGTCGCGGGGTTCCTCGTATCCGTCCTGCTGTGCCTGAGGTTGCGGCCGGCTCCGCCGGTGCGCGGCGCCGAGCCCCCGTCGCTGCGCGCGATCGCCGAGGGGGCGCGGTACGCGTGGAGCCGTCCGGTGCTGCTCGGCACGTACGCCGTCGACCTGGCGGCGATGTTCTTCGCGTTCCCGAACTCCGTCTTCCCCTTCCTCGCGGACGAGCTCGACGCGGTGTGGGCCCTGGGCCTGATGTACGCGGCGGGCGCGGTGGGCTCGATGGTGCTGGGGCTGACCAGCGGCTGGGTGTCGCGGGTACGCCGGCACGGTCTGCTGGTGGTCTGCGGGGCGGGGGTGTGGGGACTGGCGGTGGCCGCCGCGGGCTGGTCCGGCGACATCTGGCTCGTCCTGCTGTGCCTCGCGGTGGCCGGCGCCGGCGACATGCTCAGCGGACTGGGGCGCGCCACGATCTGGAACCAGACGATCCCGGAGGAGCTGCGGGGGCGGCTCGCGGGGATCGAGGTGCTCTCGTACAGCGTCGGCCCCCAGCTCGGCCAGGTCCGGGCGGGCACGATGGCCGGCTGGACCGGCACCCGTTCGGCCCTGTGGAGCGGCGGCCTGGCCTGCGTGGCCTCGGTGGCCCTCCTGACCGCCCTGCTGCCGAAGCTGATCTCCTACGACGCGGACACGGACGAGGACGCACTGCGCCGCCGGGCCGCGAAGGAGGCGGAGCCCAGCGGGACGGCGGCGGTCTGACGGAGTCCGACGGGGAT
>NZ_JBSGXB010000502.1:0-3464 GCF_053609185.1 Streptomyces sp. NPDC054956
GCAAGGCGGAGAGGCTCCCGATTACTGGACGTCCTCGGGTGCCTCGACAACGCGGCGAGGTGCGGTGCCGGGCGGCGCGGGTCAGGCAAGATCCGAAAGAGACGGGCTAGGCCCTGTCGGGCTGCTCCGCCTCCGCCAGATCCGCCAGCGCGCGCAGCTGCTCCGGTGTCACCCCGTCGGGTATCGGTACCGGCGCCGGTGTGCGCAGGGGCGGCTGCCAGCCCGTCTCGGGCTCCCAGCGGCGCACGATCCGCGCCGGCGCCCCCGCCACCACGGCATGGTCCGGCACCTCGCCCCGTACGACGGCCCCCGCGGCCACCACGACGTTGCGGCCCAGCCGTGCCCCGGGCAGGATCACCGCACCCGTGCCCAGCCAGCAGCCCGGGCCGATCTCCACCGGCGCACTGCGCGGCCACTGCTTGCCGACGGGCTCGTGCGGATCGTCGTAACTGTGGTTGGTGGAGGTGATGTACACCCCGGGACCGCAGAAGGTGTCGTCGCCGATCGTGATCCGGGCGTCGGCTATGACGTGGCTGTCCCGCCCGATGACCACGCCGTTGCCGAGCACGAGCATCGGCTCGGCACCGAGGTCGAGGTCCGGCATCATCCCGGCGGTGAGCGTGACCTGTTCGCCGATGATGCAGTGGTCGCCGAGCCGGATCCACGGTTCGCCGAAGACCGTGCCCTGCGGGAAGGCGAGCCGGGTGGCGTGCCCGATCGCGCCGAAGCGCAGCCCTCCCGGGGTCTGCGCGGTCACCGCGCCGGCCCGCTGCATCCAGCGCCAGCCCGCGTGGACGGCGCCGGACGCCAGCCGGCGGCGCAGGGCCGTCAGAGATGAGAACGTGTTCTGGTTCTTCGCCACCCGGTCACCGTAGCGCGCCGGGCGCCCGGACCGCGCCGTGATCTTCACCCCATCCCCGGAGGCGCGGACCACGTGCCCTACGGTGCCCGTAGCGCGACGCGACGTACGACGGAGGAAGAGAACACATGACGCAGCAGGCGGCCCAGGCACTCGTGGCGGGTGTCGGCGGGAAGAACCCCGAGATCGACCCCACGGCGTTCACCGCTCCCACTTCCGTCGTGGTCGGGGACGTGCGCCTCGGCGCGGGCGCGAGCATCTGGTACTCGGCGGTGCTCCGCGCGGACTGCGGTCCGATCACGCTCGGCGCCGACAGCAACGTGCAGGACAACTGCACCGTGCACGTGGACCCCGGCTTCCCGGTCTCCATCGGCGAGCGCGTCTCCATCGGCCACAACGCCGTCGTGCACGGCTGCACGGTCGAGGACGACTGCCTGATCGGCATGGGCGCGACCGTCCTGAACGGCGCGGTGATCGGCGCCGGCTCGCTGGTGGCCGCCCAGGCGCTGGTCCCGCAGGGCATGGTGGTACCGCCCGGCTCCCTGGTCGCCGGCGTCCCGGCGAAGGTGCGGCGCGAGCTGACCGACGAGGAGCGCGAGGGCATCAAGGTCAACGCCCTCATGTACACCGAGCTGGCCAAGCAGCACCGCGCTTCGGTGACCCCGGACGCGTGACCCGTCCTCCCCGCCCCCTGGGGGGCGGGGAACCGCGTCCGCCGGCGGGAGAACGGGCCCCGCAGGGGAAGCGCCTCTCAGTCGCGCACGACGGACTGGGCCGCGGGGGCCGAGCCCTGCTCCGGAACCGCATCCGCGGCCGCCTCGGCGCGCGCCGCCTCGGACGCCTTCTTCATCCGTCCGCGCACGACCACCGTGACCCCGAGCCCGAAGAGCAGCGCCAGCGCGAGGGCCACCCACGAGAAGCCCTTCAGCCACGGCTCGGCGACGATGCCGATCGAGTAGATCACCGCCGTCGTGCCGCCCGCCCACAGGATTCCGCCGAGGACGTTGGCGATGAGGAACCGCCAGTAGGGCATGTGCAGCACGCCGGCCAGCGGCCCGGCGAAGATCCTCAGCAGCGCCACGAACCGCCCGAAGAAGACGGCCCACATGCCCCACTTCTCGAAGGAGCGTTCCGCGACGGCCACCTGGTCCGGCCCGAAGTGCTTGGGGAAGCGCCGCCCGAGCCGCTCCAGCAGCGGCTTGCCGCCCTTGCGCCCGATCGCGTAGCCGATCGAGTCGCCCACGATCGCGCCGGTCGTCGCGCAGATGCCCAGCACCACGGGGTCGATGTGTCCCTGCTGCGAGGCCAGCAGCGCCGAGCTGACCAGGACGATCTCCCCCGGCAGCGGGATTCCGAGGCTCTCCAGTCCGATGACGAGCCCCACCAGGAGGTAGATGCTGACCGCCGGAATCGTCTCCAGCCATTCCTGGATGTGCACCGGTACGTCCTCCAGAGTTCTTCGCCCGGCCCGCCCCCTGTGACAGGCCGAACGGGCAGCCTATCCGGTCGCCACCACAGCCTTTGCCCGCAGCGGCAGTTCGCGCGAGGAACGGCCCGCGAACACTTCGCGACGGCCGGTTCCCACCACCCAGGCGTGCCGCTCCGGGTCCCAGGACGACAGCGTGCGGGCGTCGATGTCCAGGACGACCCGCCGCGCCTCGCCGGGCGCGAGGGTCAGGCGCCGGTAGCCGGCCAGCGCCCGCACCGGCTGTTCCAGTTTCAGGTCCGGGGACGGGCCCACGTAGACCTGGGCCACCTCGGTGCCCTCGCGGCGCCCGGTGTTGCGGACGGTGAACTCCACGCGCAGCCCGCCGGGCCGCCCCGCGCCGCCCGGCCGGACCGCGAGCTTCTCGTACTCCCAGGTCGTGTACGAGAGCCCGTGCCCGAAGGGGAACAGCGGTGCCACCCGCTGCGCGTCGTACCAGCGGTGGCCCACGTGGACGCCCTCGGAGTACTCCTGGCGCCCGCCCACGCCCGGGTAGCGGACCGGGTCCGCGCCGACCGGGGTCGCGCGTTCGTCGGCCGGGAAGGTCTGGGTGAGGCGGCCGCCCGGGTCCGCGTCGCCGAAGAGCACGTCGGCGGTGGCTCCCGCCCCCTCCTGGCCCGGGTAGTACATCTGGAGGACCGCTCCGGTGCGGGGCAGCCACGGCATCGTCGTGCTGGAGGAGGTGTTGAGCACCACCGTGGTGCGCGGATTGACCGCGGCGACCGCCTCGATCAGCGCGGCCTGCCCGCCCGGGAGGCCCAGGGAGGTGCGGTCGCTGCCCTCGGTGGCGTCCTCGTAGGCGAACAGCACCACGCTGTGGGCCTCCTTGGCGGCCTTCACGGCCTCGGCGAGGTCGGCGGCGCGGGTCGCCTTCGTGGTGTGCCGCAGCCGCAGCCGCTGCCCCTTCGGTCCGCCCTCGGCGGTGAGGGAGAGCCGGTGCTCCCCCGCCTTGAGCGCGAGGGTGCGGCGGCGCACGGTGAGCCCGTCGGGCGCCGTACCGAGGAGTCCGCCGGCGAAGTACTCGGCCACGCCCTGCCGTACGGGGAACAGCTCCTCCCCGTCGAGCCGGACGCCCGGCCGCTTCCCGGTGTAGTGGATCAGCAGGGTCCACTCGTCGTC
>NZ_JBSGXB010000503.1:0-3447 GCF_053609185.1 Streptomyces sp. NPDC054956
ACGACGCTCCGCGTCGCCTCCCTCCTCCGCCTTGCGATGCACGGCACCGGACACCGCGGGCTGATCCGGCCTGACCCGAAAGACACGCCCTAAGGTGGCTGTATGACAGAGATACCGGGCGAGCCGGCGGGAAAGACGATCTCGGCTTCCCGCACCACCCTCAGCCACATCATGACCGCCAACGACACCAACCTCCTCGGCACCGTGCACGGCGGCGTGATCATGAAGCTGGTGGACGACGCGGCCGGCGCCGTGGCCGGCCGCCACTCCGGCGGCCCGGCGGTCACCGCCTCCATGGACGAGATGGCCTTCCTCGCCCCGGTCCGTGTCGGCGACCTCGTCCACGTGAAGGCCCAGTGCAACTGGACCGGCCGCTCCTCCATGGAGATCGGCGTACGGGTCCTCGCGGAGCGGTGGAACGAGTCCACCCCCGCCACCCAGGTCGGCAGCGCCTACCTCGTCTTCACCGCCGTGGACTCCGAGGGCAAGCCCCGCCAGGTCCCGCCGGTCCTCCCGGAGACCGAGCAGGACGAGCGGCGCTACCAGGAGGCCCAGATCCGCCGCACCCACCGCCTCGCCCGGCGGGCCGCGATCATGGAGCTGCGCGAGCAGCGGGCCGCCCAGGGCATGGACGAGCTCTGAGCGGACCGCGGGCCCGGGGGCCGGCCGCTACTTCGCGCAGACCACCTGGTCGCCCGTGACCACGCCGAACTCGCCCTGGTACGGGTCCTCCGCGCGCACCGCGACCACCTTGCGGTAATCGGCGCCCGCGATCACCACGACCGTCCGCCCCTGCCCCGGCACGGCCCGCAGTTCGCTGCCGGGCAGCGCGGTGGACACCGTACGGGCCGACCGGTCCCAGCGCGGGTCGTACGTGATCACCGTGCGCTTGACCTCGCGGCTCGCGCCGTTGCCCGGAGCCCCGGTGGTGTCGAAACCGGTGGCGCGCAGCGCCGAGTCCACCCGGGTGCCCAGCCCGTCGATCCTCGTGCCGTTCTCCACCTGCACCCGGACCTGCTGCGGGGCCACGTCCACCGGCACCGCCGGCTGGGGCCGCGCCGCCCGGCCGGGAGCGGCCGCCGCCGGGGCGGGGGCCATCGGCCGGTCCTCGCGCAGCGCCTCGAAGAGCTTCGCGGCCTTGGCCTCGTCCCACTTCACCGTGGAGCCGATGCCCTTGACCGGGAAGGAGGCGTCGCCGATGGGCACGGAGGCGAACTCCGAGGAGGAGGGGGTGAAATCGCGCATCGCCTGCCCGAGGGCCAGCATCTGCTGCGAACCGAAGCCCTTGTCGGCCCGGACCGAGCCGAGCAGCGTGGAGCTGACCTCCTTGAACTTCACCGGGTTGAGGAGCACCCCGCCACCGGTGGCCTGCTTGATCAGGGCGGCGATGAACCGCTGCTGGCGCTGCATCCGGCCCAGGTCCGAGGCCCCGTCCACATGGCGCGAGCGCACGTACTGGAGGGCCTGGCCGCCGGTCAGCCGGTGGGTGCCGGGCAGCAGGTCGAGGCCGGTGTTGGGGTCGCGCATGGTCTTGGCGGTGCAGATGTCCACGCCGCCCATCGCGTCGACCGTCTTCATGAAGCTGGTGAAGTCGACCTCCAGGTAGTGGTCGATCTTCACGCGGGTCATGTTCTCGACGGTGCGCACGGTCAGGTTCGGCCCGCCCTCGGCGTAGGCGGCGTTGAGCTTCACGGGGTGCGGCCCGTGCTGCTTGCCGCCGGACTCGTCCAGGTGCGCGGGCAGCTCCACGTAGCTGTCGCGGGGCAGGCTGACCACGCTCGCCCGCGTCCGGTCCGCCGAGAGGTGGACCAGCATGACGGTGTCCGTGCAGTGGCAGGGGGCCCCGCCGAGGCGGTACTCGCGCTTCTCCTCGGCGGTGATCTTCTCGCGGCCGTCGGTGCCGACGAGCAGGAAGTTCAGCCCGTGCCCGGCCTGCGGACGGTTCTTCATGTCCTTGAAGGGGTCCACCCGCTCGATGCCGGTGTCCAGCCCGGTCATCACGGCGTGCCCCAGGGCGCCGGAGCCCAGTACGACCACCGACAGCCCGGCCGCGAGCCGGACCCCCCAGCGGGGCTTGTCCGCCCGGCGTCTGACCGGACCGCCGGCCCGCGGCGCGCGCTGCGACGGCCGGGCGGCGGGCCGGGCGGGCAGGGCGGGTCGGGTGGGACGGTGCGGCTGGGGCACGGGGGACACCTCCGCGGGGGGCAGCAGGGCGGGCAGGGCGGCCTGTCCGGAAGTCATTGCACATTCGGCTGATTCGTCAGAACAGTAGGTCCATACGATCAGCCTCTGTCCGTACCGCTCATCCGCCGCGCACCCGTTTCCCCCGTACGCGGTAACGTGACACCGATACCCGACCTCGAAGGACCACATGCCCGCCCAGCAGCCCGCAGTCTCGGTGATCATGCCGGTACTCAACGAAGAGCGCCATCTGCGCGACTCGGTCCGCCACATCCTCGGACAGCAGTACGGGGGTGAGATGGAAGTGGTGATCGCGCTCGGGCCGTCCACGGACCGCACCGACGAGATCGCCGCCGAGCTGGTACGGGAGGACCCCCGGGTCCACACCGTGCCGAACCCCACCGGCCGCACGCCCGCCGCGCTCAACGCGGCCATCGGAGCCTCGCGCCATCCGATCGTGGTGCGCGTGGACGGCCACGGCATGCTCTCCCAGAACTACATCGCCACCGCGGTCCGCCTCCTGGAGGAGACCGGGGCCCAGAACGTCGGCGGCATCATGCACGCCGAGGGCGAGAACGCCTGGGAGGACGCCGTCGCGGCCGCGATGACCTCGCGGATCGGCGTCGGCAACGCGGCCTTCCACACCGGCGGCGAGGCGGGCCCCGCGGACACCGTGTACCTCGGTGTGTTCCGCCGCGAGGCCCTGGAGGCCGCCGGCGGGTACAACGTGGAGTTCATCCGCGCCCAGGACTGGGAGCTGAACTTCCGCATCCGCGAGGCCGGCGGGCTCATCTGGTTCTCGCCCGAGCTGAAGGTCCAGTACCGGCCGCGGCCCTCCGTGCGGGCCCTCGCCAAGCAGTACAAGGACTACGGGCGCTGGCGCCACGTGGTGGCCCGCTACCACTCGGGCTCCATCAACCTGCGCTACCTCGCCCCGCCGGCCGCCGTCTGCGCGATCGCCGCCGGCGTGGTCCTCGGCGCGGCCGTCACCCCGTGGGCCTTCGTCCTCCCCGGCGGCTACCTCGCGGCGATCACCCTCGGCTCCGTCCCGGCGGGCAAGGGCCTCTCGCTCGCGGCCCGGCTGCGGATCCCCGTCGCCCTGGCGACCATGCACATGTGCTGGGGCTACGGCTTCCTGACCAGCCCGCGCTCGCTCGCCGCCAAGGTCATCGCGAGCCGCCGCCCGTCGGTGAGCCGGGACCCCGCCGAGCTCTGAGCACCGGGGGCGCGGCCCTCGCGTACACGAACCCGCTCACACGAAAGGGG
>NZ_JBSGXB010000504.1:0-3444 GCF_053609185.1 Streptomyces sp. NPDC054956
CCCTTTCGGAGGACATGCGGCGCGAGCGCGCCGGACCGCACGAGCGCATCGGACCGGCGGCCGGCCGTCCCCGGCACGATCGCCGCGGCACGGGCATGGCGATCTGGGCGCCCGCACGCTATCGATGGGCCGCATGGAGAACCCCTTGCGCGGGCTGCCCGCGCCGCCGCCGCTCGGCGCCGCCGCCCTGCCGCCCGGTACGTTCACCGGCCGGCTGGTGCTCGTGACCGGCGGCGGAACCGGACTGGGCAAGGCCATTGCCACCGAATTCGCCCGGCTCGGCGCCGACCTGGTGATCGCCGGGCGCCGGATCGAGCAGCTGAAGGCGGCCCAGGAGGAGCTGGCGGCCGTACCCGGCGCGGGACGGGTGACGGCCGCCGTCTGCGACATCCGGGACCCGGAGCGGGTCGCCGAGGTCTTCGACGCGGCCGAGGCCGCGTCCGGCCGGACCCCGGACGTGCTCGTCAACAACGCCGCCGCCAACTTCCCCTGCCCCGCCGAGGACTTGTCCCCCAACGCCTGGCGGGCGGTGGTCGACATCACCCTGACCGGCACCTGGTTCGTGACCCGCGAGTTCGGCCGCCGCCACCTCGCGGCCGGCAGCTGCGGGTCCATCGTCAACATCGGCGCCTCGTACGCCTGGACGGGCGGGCCGGGATTCGCCCACAGCGCCGCCGCCAAGGCCGGGGTGAAGAACCTCGTGGAGACACTCGCCGTCGAGTGGGGACCGTACGGCATCCAGATCAACGGCCTGGTCCCCGGGCTGTTCCCGCACGAGGACATGACCGCGGACATCCGGGGCGGCCTGGAGCGGGCCGCTCCGGACGCCAAGGACTCCAGGCAGCCCGCGCTGCGGGTCGGCGCGCCGCGCGAACTGGGCTGGGCGGCCACCTTCCTGGCCTCGCCCTACGCCCGCTTCATCACCGGCCACACCCTGGTGGTGGACGGCGCGAACTGGCAGCGCAGGGCACTGGTCAACCCCGAAGTGGTGCCGGTGCGCGAGCAGTTGGGACGCGGCCCGTTCACCCCGTGAAGTCCCGTCGGCACGATGGCGTGAGGTGCCCCTGCGGCACCTCACGCCAAGCCGGCGGGGTATGGCACATTGGTCACTCGATCCCCACGACCCCGGAGGTTCCGCGGTGAGCACGGCGAGCACGGCCGGTACCAGCCGCCCGTCACTGACGGAACGCCGCAGGGAGGCCACGCGGTACGAGATCGCGGAGGCGGCCGCCGCGTTGTTCTCCGAGCGGGGGTACGAGGCCACGACCGTCGACGACATCGCCCGGTCGGCCGGCATCTCGCTCCGCACCTTCTACCGGTACTGCCCGGCCAAGGAGGACGCGCTGACCCCGGTGCTGACGGCCGGCGTGGCCAGGCTGGTCGAGGAGCTGGCCCTGCGCCCGGCCTCGGAAGCGCTGACCGAGGCGGTCCAGGCCTCCTTCACCATCGCGACGGCGGGCGCGCGGTACGAGGGCCCGGGCCAGACGGCCCGGCTGATCCAGGTGATGGGCGACGTCCCGGAGATCCGGCTGCGCTGGCTCGCGGTCGCCCGCGCGATGCAGGACCGGCTGATTCCGGTCCTCGCGGTCCGTACGGGCCGTCCCGAGTCCGCACTGGAGACCCGCGTCCTGGCGGCCTGCCTCATCGACGCGGTCACGGTCGCCCTCGAACACTGGGCCTCGGAGGACGGCTGCGAGCCCCTTCCGGACGTCTCCGCCCGCGCCCTCGCCCTGCTGCGCCTGGCGGAGTGAGCAGCCGGCCGCCGCGGCCGCGTCCTCAGCCACCCGTGAAGTGCGGGGGCCGGCGCGCCGCCTTGGCGGTGTAGCCCTCGCGGGAGTCCTCCGAGGTGAGGGTCAGGGCCGCCGTCATCGCCACGCGGTCGAGCGCGGCGGGCAGGGCGGCGTCCGCGTAGGAGTCGATCGCGCGCTTGATGCCCTGGACCGCGAGCGGGGCGTTGGCCGCGATCTCCGCGGCGAGGGAGCGTGCCGTGGACTCCAAGTCACCGAGCGGGACGACCTGTTGGACGAGGTTGAGGCGGTGGGCGGTCTCCGCGTCGATGCGGCGGCCCGTCAGCGCGAGGAACTTCGCCCAGCCCGCGCCCGCCTCGCGGGCGATCCGCAGATCGCCGCCCGCGTCGACGGCCACGCCCAACTGGGCCTCGGGCAGCGCGAAGACGGCGTCCTCGGCCGCCACCCGGATGTCGGCCATCAGTGCCAGCTCGAACCCGAACCCCAGGCAGTAGCCCTGCACGGCCGCCACCACGGGCTGCGGCAGCCGGGCGAGCACCGCGAAGCGCTCGTGGACCCAGCGGATGCCCTCGTAGTAGTTGCGGTTGCGCCCGGCCGCCGACTCCCCCGTGATCGCACCGCCGGGGGCCGTCACGTCGATGCCCGCGCAGAAGGCCCGGCCCTCGGCCCGCAGCAGGACCGCCCGCACCTGCGGGTCGAAGCGAATCCGGTCCGCCAGCAGGCCCAGCTGGCGCGTGGACTCCCAGCTCCAGCCGTTGAGTTTGTCCGGCCGGCAGAGGGTGAGTTCCGCGATCCCGTCCGCGACGTCCAGACGGATCCGTTCCTCACCCTCCGCGATCTCCGTGCTGATGGTGTCGATCACGCGGACACCCTAGGGCGCACCCCTCAACGCGGGAAGACCTCGAACGCCACCGCCGGGCGGCCGCCGAACCGGCCCGCCGCCATCTGGGCGTTGCCCGTCAGGAAGCCGCGCACGTACGTCTCCGGGTCCTCGTCGGTCAGCACCTCGATGTACGCCTTGTGCTCCATCAGGGACTTCACCGAACGCTCCATGCCCGGACCGGCGTCGGCCGCGTGCGTGGGCGTCGTGGTGCCGGACACCGCGACCCAGCGGACCCCGTCCCACGGCTCCAGGCCCTGCTCGGTGATGAGTTCGGGAAAGATCCAGCGGTTGCCGGCGTCGCCCGCGGCGTCGAGCGTGGCGCGGCCGACCGCCTTGTGGTCGGGGGTGTTCCAGTAACCGCCGCCCTCGGCGCCGCCCCAAGTGTCGCGGTGGTTCATGGTGATGACCAGCTCGGGACGGTGCCGGCGGATGGCTGCCGCGATGTCCCGGCGCAGGTCGAGGCTGTACTCGATCACCCCGTCCCGGTAGTCGAGGAACTCCACCGTGGACACGCCGACGACCGCCGCGCTCGCGCGCTGCTCCGCCTCGCGCAGCGGGGCGCATGCGGCGGGGGCGATGGTGTCGATGCCCGCCTCGCCGCGCGTCGCCAGCAGGTAGACGACCTCCCGGCCGCCGTCCGTCCAGTCCGCGATGGCCGCCGAGCAGCCGTACTCGAGGTCGTCGGGGTGGGCCACCACCGCGAGCGCCCGCGTCCAGTCGGTGGGCATGGGCTCCAAGGGCGCGGGCCCGTCCAGTTGTTCAGTCATACCTCGCACAATAGGCGAATGGACAGACGAGGAGTGGTGACGGCCC
>NZ_JBSGXB010000505.1:0-3437 GCF_053609185.1 Streptomyces sp. NPDC054956
AGCACGGGTACGCGGAGGACCCGGCCCTCCTCTTCGCCGACGAGGTCGCCACCTCCTCGTACGGGAACCAGCGCAGGTCCAGCGATTCGTCGCTGATCGCTTCGACCGCCTCGGCGGGCGCCAGCGCCGCGTACTGCACGTCCAGGTGCCAGTTGCACGGAGCCGGGATCGGATGCCGGTCGAGCCGCACCGGACCGCCCGGCAGCAGGGTCAGCCCGTCGGCGATGCCCGACTCCTCGACGGCCTCGCGCAGGGCGGCTCCGGCGAGCGAGGTGTCACCGGGCTCGCAGTGCCCGCCCATCTGGAGCCACATGCCGAGCTTCTTGTGCAGGGTCAGCAGTACGCGGCCCCGCACCGGGTCGATCACCAGCGCGCTGCCCGTGATGTGCCCCGCCTGGCAGGGCTTGTAGACCCCGTCCGGGTGCGCGGCCAGGTGCTCCAGGTACACCTCGCGCAGCTCGGCCTGGTCGCCCTGGCCCTCGTAGGACTTCAGTACCAGGACCGCGTCGTCGTACAGGCTCACTTCTTGTCGTCGCCGTCCTGCTCGCGCTGCTCGGCGGCCTCGCCGAGCATCTTGTCGATCTCGGAGAAGTCCAGCTGCTCCCGGTGCACGAACCCGTCCGGGTCGTCCAGGTCGGAGGCGGTCGGCAGCATGTCCGGGTGCTCCCACAGCCCGTCGCGCCCGTCCACGCCGCGCGCGTCGGTGAGCGAGGCCCACAGCCGCGAGGCGTCGCGCAGCCGGCGCGGCCGCAGCTCCAGCCCGATCAGCGTCGCGAAGGTCTGCTCCGCCGGGCCGCCCGAGGCGCGCCGCCGGCGCATGGTCTCGCGCATGGCGTCCGCCGAGGTCAGCCGGGGCTTGGCCGCCGCGTGCACGACCGCGTCCACCCAGCCCTCGACCAGCGCGAGAGCCGTCTCCAGGCGGGCCAGCGCGGCCTTCTGCTCGGGGGTGTCCTGCGGCTGGAACATGCCGCCCTGCAGGGCCTCCTGCAGTTGCTCCGGGTTCGACGGGTCGAGCTGGCCGACCACGTCCTCCAGCTTCGAGGTGTCGACCTTGATGCCCCGCGCGTACCCCTCGACCGCTCCGAAGAGGTGCGAGCGCAGCCACGGCACGTGCGCGAACAGACGCGCGTGGGCGGCCTCGCGCAGCGCCAGGTACAGCCGGACCTCGTCCGAGGAGACGCCCAGGTCCTTGCCGAAGCTCTCGATGTTCAGGGGCAGCAGCGCGGCCTTGCCGGCCGGGCCCAGCGGCAGCCCGATGTCGGTCGAGCCGACGACCTCGCCCGCGAGGGTGCCCACGGCCTGGCCGATCTGCTGGCCGAACATGGCCCCGCCCATGGAGCGCATCATGCCGAGCAGCGGGCCCGCCATGGCCTGCATCTCCTCGGGCAGGACGCCGCCCATGGCCGCGCCGACGCGCTCGGCGACCGGGTCCACGAGCTCCTTCCACACCGGGAGGGTCGCCTCGACCCACTCGGCGCGGCTCCACGCGACGGCCGTCGCCGCGCCCGACGGCAGCGAGGTGACGTCGTCGAGCCAGTGGTCGGCGAGGCGCACGGCCTCCTCGACCGCGGACTTCTCGGCGAGGCCGACGCTGGCGTCCTTGACCCCGTCCGGGGTGCCCTGCGCCACGGTCTGGCGGGCGATGTCCTTGGCCATGTCCCAGTTGACCGGACCACCCTCGTAGCTCAGCATCTGGCCGAGCTGCTGGAAGGCCGCGCCGAGGTCGTTCGGGTTCATCGAGCCGAACATCGCCGCGAAGGGGTTGTCGGCGCCGCCCTGGCCGCCGGCGCCTCCGGGCAGGCCCGTGCCGAACCCGAACGGGTTCGGGCCGCTCTGACCTCCCTGATTGCCCTTCTTCTTGCCCTCGTCGCCGTTTTCCGGCTCCTCCGGCGGAAGGCCGAATCCGAATGGGGTGTCGCTCACGGGTTTCCTCGGCTCGTAGGGCCGCCGGCGGGGGCCGGCGGGCAATGGTCGGACAACACCACCCAGCGTAGACACCAGACCCGCTTCCGGGCTCGGTGCTCCGTCGACTCCACGGCTGCGGCAGGATGGACATCACCTGGTAGGTACGCGTCACGGCGCGTCCCTACTGAAGACAACCGCTGGAGACGCCTGGTGAGTTCCCCGGATCCGCACGCTTTGGACAATCACGGCTCGGACGAGTACGGCCGAGAGCCGCACGAGGCCGAAAGCCGGGCTGAGCACGGTGACGGCGCCCAGGGCGTTCGCCAGCCGCGTAACCCGGCCGGTCCCGCGCGGCGCAGCCCCGTGATCGCCGTGACCGGCGCCGCGTCGGGGGTGGGCGCCGCGCTGGTGGCCCGGCTGGCCGCGTCCGACGAGGTCAAGCAGGTCGTCGCCATCGACGAGCGGCGCGGGGAGTGCGCGGCCGCGCAGTGGCACCTCCTGGACGTACGGGACCCGGCGATCGCGGAGAAGCTGCGCGGCGCGGACGTCGTCGTGCACCTGGCGCTCGACCTCGACCTGGAGACGGACCCGGCGGCCCGTACGGCGTACAACGTGCGCGGGACCCAGACCGTGCTCACCGCCGCCGCGGCGGCCGGCGTGCACCGGGTCGTGCTCTGCACCTCGGCGATGGTCTACGGAGCCCTGCCGGACAACGACATCCCGCTCTCCGAGGACGCCGAGCTGCGGGCCACCGCCGAGGCGACCGGCGTCGGCGACCTGCTGGAGATCGAGCGGCTGGGCCGCCGGGCCCCGCGCGCCCACCCGGGCCTGAACGTCACCGTGGTCCGCCCGGCCGTGCTGGTCGGCGGCACGGACACCGCGCTGACCCGGTACTTCGAGTCCCCGCGCCTGCTGGTGGTGGCCGGATCCCGCCCGACCTGGCAGTTCTGTCACGTCGAGGACCTGGTCAGCGCGCTGGAGTACGCGGCGCTGGAGAAGGTCGAGGGCGAGCTCGCGGTGGGCTGCGAGGGCTGGCTGGAGCAGGAGGAGGTCGAGGAGCTGAGCGGGATCCGCCGCATGGAGCTCCCGTCCGCCGTCGCGCTCGGCGCGGCGGCCCGGCTGCACCGGATCGGCCTGACCCCGTCCCCGGCCGGGGACCTCGCGTACACGATGCACCCGTGGGTGGTCAGCGTCAGCGGGCTGCACGCGGCGGGCTGGCGGCCGCGCTGGACCAACGAGGAGGTGCTGGCGGAGCTGCTCCAGGAGGTGGCGGGGCGGCACACGGTCGCGGGGCGCCGGCTGGGGCGCAAGGACGCTACCGCTGCGGGTGCGGCGGGTGCGACTGTTGCGCTGCTGGGCGCCGCCGCCGCGATCCGCGCTGCGCGCAGGCGCCGGGGCATCTGACCCCGGCGGGGTCGGGGCCGCCGTCCCGGTGCGGCGCCGTTGCCGGGGGCCGGCCCCCGGACCCCCGCGCCTCAAACGCCGGCGGGGCTGAAAGATCGCCTCAAACGCCGGCGGGGCTGGATGTGCCC
>NZ_JBSGXB010000506.1:0-3420 GCF_053609185.1 Streptomyces sp. NPDC054956
TCCTTCGTGATGTCGAACTCCTTCGCGGACCAGACCCTGGCCCAGATCGAGCTCTTCACCAAGCCCGCCGAGTACCCCACCGGCGTCTACGTGCTGCCGAAGCACCTCGACGAGAAGGTGGCCCGCCTCCACCTCGACGCGCTGGGCGTCAAGCTCACCACCCTGCGCCCCGAGCAGGCCGCCTACATCGGCGTCCAGGTCGAGGGCCCGTACAAGCCGGACCACTACCGCTACTGATCCCCGCGGATCCGCAGCACCCACGCGTCAGGTCAGGCCCCCGGCACCCGTGCCGGGGGCCTGCCCCGTACCCGCCCGAGACCCAGGAAGACGCCCCATGCCCCGCGGCCGCTACTCGCTCCACGACCCGCACGACCACACCCCCCTCGGCGAGGAGCACTTCCACTGCGCCCCGGGCCCCTCGGGCTGGCGCTACGTCTCCCAGCTCACCGCCCCCGACGGCGGGCACCGCGGCTCCGTCGACCTGGCCGTCGACGAACTGGGCCGCCCCATCCGCCTCGAGGCCAACGCCTCCAGCTGGCAGGTACGCGGCGCCGCCATCGACGGCATCACCTGGGTCCGCACCGACCCGGCCGGGGCCGAAGCGACCGAGGGCAACGTCCGGGGCGCCTCCGGGTTCACCGGCACCTCCCCGGCCTTCCTCGTCGCCACGGCCCGGCTGCTGCGCCTCGCCCCCGGCGCCCCGGCCACGCGCGTCCGCCTCGTCGCCCTGACCGACCCCGTCCTGGCACCCCGTACGGTCGACCAGGCCTGGGCCCTCCTGCGCCGCGCGGAACACCCCACCGACAGCGGCCCGCTCCTGGTCGACGAATACCAGGTCAGCGCCCTGGACACCGGCGAGGTCCACACCGTCCACATCGCCGGGGACGTGGTCCTGGCAGCCCCCGGCATCGAACTCGAACACCTGGAAACCCCGCCGTCGACCTTCGAGCCGTACGAGGCGGGCGGCGCCTAGGCGGGCGGCGCGAACCCGGTGGTACGCGCCGGCGGATCGGCCACGTGCTCGGGCACGGGAACGGGCGCGGGGACGGGCGCCACCGGCGCGACGGGAACCACGGCCGGCGGCGCGACCGGCGCCACCGCCGGCATCACCACGGGCGCGGGAGCGGCCGCGGGTACGGGCTGACCGTACGGACCGGGAACCGCCACGGCCACGGGCTGCCCGTAGGGAACGGGAGCGGCCCCCGGCGCCTGCTGCCGGAAGGCCCGGGCGGCGTCGCGGGACTGGCGCTCGTGCACCACGGCCATCAGGAACGCGGCGGCCGGCACCCCGACCGGCGGCGGAGCCCCGGTACGCGCCACCAGATCGTCCGCGAGCCGGGCCGCCATCTCGGCACCCACCTGCGGATCCAGCTGGTTCATGCGGGTCAGGTACTGCCGTATCGCGAGCCACAGCCCTTCCGGTACGGCCGACAGGTCCAGCCCCCCGAACCGCCCGGCCAGCCACGGCGGCGGCGGAGGCACCGGCATCACCCGCGCCCCCGGCACCCGCTCGCGGATGACGAGCGTCCCCGCGAACACGTCGCCGAGCCGCCGCCCGCGCGCGGAGAACAGCGAGGCGATGCACGCGATCGACCCGAAGAACATCAGCAGCTCGAAGACCCCGAAGGCCCCGCGCACCAGCGCGTGCCGGAACCGAATCGGCCCGCCGTCGTCACGGACCACGCGGAGCCCGCAGGCGAGCTTGCCGAGCGAACGCCCGTGGCTCAGGGTCTCCACCGCGATCGGCACGCCGACCAGGATGAGGACGAAGGCCGACACCTCCACGGCCGCCTGAGCCGCCCCGTCCAGCGAGGCGATGGAGAAGGCAAGCCCGAGCGAAACGATCAGGTACCCGGCGATGTACACCGTCAGGTCGAGCAGGATCGCCAGCGCCCGGCTCGGCAGCCTCGCCGGCCGAAGCCCCAGGACGACCGCGTCCCCCGTCACCAGATCGCTCACCGATGCACACACCCCTTCATGTGACCTGCCCCGCCCCTTTGGCATCCAGTCTGCCAAGCTGACCACAGAAGAAGCAGAAAAAATCACGGGGCCAGCAGGAACCAGGGGCAGGGGAGCGCCAACCACATGGATCTCGACGTCTTCGTGGCAGCCCACCAGACGGAGTGGGCCCGCCTGGAACAGCTCCTGGGCCGCGGCCGGCGTCTCACGGGGGCCGAGGCCGACGAACTCGTCGCGCTCTACCAGCGCACCGCGACCCACCTCTCCCTCATCCAGTCCAGCGCCCCCGACCCGATGCTCACGGGCCGCCTGACCCAGCTCGTCGCCCGCGCCCGCGCCACGGTGACGGGAGCCCGCCGGGGCGGCTGGCGCGACGCGGTCCGCTTCTTCACCACAGGCTTCCCGGCCGCCGTCTACGTCAGCCGCCGCTGGTGGATCCCCGCGGCACTGGTCTCCACAGCGGTCGCCGTGATCATGGGCTGGTGGATAGCCACCCACCCCGAGGTCCAGGCGTCCATAGCGGCCCCGGAGGACCTCAAGGCGCTGACGAAGCCCGGCGGCGGGTACGAGACGTACTACTCCAGCCACCCCGCGGCATCCTTCGCGGCCCAGGTCTGGACGAACAACGCCCGGGCGGCCGCGTTCTGCCTGGTCCTGGGCGGCTTCCTGTGCGTCCCGGTGCTGTTGATCCTGTGGGCGAACATGCAGAACCTGGGTGTGGGCATCGGCCTGATGGCAGGCGCCGACCGCCTCGACGTCTTCCTCGGCCTGATCCTCCCGCACGGCCTGCTCGAACTCACGGCGGTCTTCGTCGCCGCCGGCACGGGCCTGCGCCTGGGCTGGACGGTCATCGACCCGGGCCTGCGCACCCGACGGGTGGCCCTGGCCGAACAGGGCCGCGCGGCCCTCGGCATGGCCATCGGCCTGACGGCGGTCCTCTTCGTATCGGGCCTGATCGAAGGCTTCGTCACCCCTTCCGGCCTCCCCACCTGGGCGCGCATCGCCATCGGCGTGGCCGCCGAGACCCTCTTCCTGCTCTACGTCTACGTCCTGGGCGGCCGCGCGGCCCGCGCGGGCGAGGTGGGCGACGTGGAGCTCGCCGACCGGACGGCGACGCTCCCCACCGCAGCCTGATGTGCGTACGAGCACGCTGAGCTGCTAGTCTCCTCGTCGTCCCGCGAAGACCGTTGACACGGCCGCCGCGGGGAGGTAGATTCGAACGGTTGCCTCGAACTGGACAAGTTCGGCAGCGATGGTTTAAAGTCTTTCTCGCCCCAGGAATTGAATTCCAAGTGGGCACACTCGACTCTTCTTTCAGGAATCCGAAGCCGGGAAATCCGGTGGAAAACTTCTGATAGAGTCGGAATCGCCGGAAAGGGAAACGCGAAAGCGAAGAACTGGAAAGCGAAACCCGCTTCGACCGGGAATCGGACACGAAAGAGTCTGATAGAGTCGGAGACA
>NZ_JBSGXB010000507.1:0-3410 GCF_053609185.1 Streptomyces sp. NPDC054956
ATGAACGTCTTGCGGACACCGGCGGCCGCGGAACGGGCCAGCGTCAGCTGCTCGATCTCACCGATCGGGGAGTACGCCACGTTCTGGACGTAGTCGGTGGCACCGGTGAGCGTCTTCGGCAGGCCGTAGTTGTCGTAGCTCACCTGGAGGGTCTCGGCGGGCAGACCGGCGGCCGCGGGTGATGCGACCGTGTTCGGGGTTCCGTCGAGCCGGTAGGTCATCGTCTGGTCGGTGGTGGCCGCGATGGCGCCCGAGGTGACGAGCGGGTCGTCGGAGGGCAGGGTCAGCCGGGTCGTCGTGGGACGGCCCAGAACGTCGTAGGCGATGGCGGACTTGGTGTACGCCTTGCCGGTCAGACCGCCCTCGTAGCGGGTGGAGGCCATGGGAGCACCCTTGCGGACGCCGTCGTAGGTCCACGTCGCGAGCAGGTTGGCGTCGGACTTCGGCGACTTCCACAGGCCGGTCTTGCGGCCCAGTTCGTCGTATCCGTACTCCAGGACCGTGTTCCGCGCATCCTTGGAGGTCGCGACCTGGTCCAGGACGGTGTACGTCGTGGTGCCCTTGCCCTTGTCGGGGTCGGTGGTGGTCACGCCCCGGCCGAAGAGGTCGTAGCCGTAGGTCCACTTGGCGTTGTCGGGGCCGGTGATCTCGGTCTGCTTGCCGTCGACCGTGTAGGTGCGGCTCACGCTGGTGTACGGCGTGCCCGGCGCGGTGCCCCCGTACTGGGGGTCGTTCGGCGTGGTCCCGCTGTAGGTGCGGACCTGCGTCGTCTGACCGAGCGCGTTCGTGATCGTGCGGCTGGCCGTGCCTCCCTGGAGAGCCGTGGTGGCGGTCGAGTCGCCGGTGTAGCTGGTGGTGGTGGACTGCTTCTGCACCCCGTACACCAGCAGGCTGCTGGTCGTGGCGCGGCCGAGGCCGTCGTAGACGACCGCGGTCTGCTTGGGGGTGCTGCCGTACTCTGCGCGGGCGTAGACGCCCTCGGGCGCCTTGTCCTTGTCCCAGATGTCGGCGTACGTCTCGTAGGCCAGGCCACGGGAGTCGTAGCGGGTATCCGTCAGGAGACGCCCGCCGTTCGGCGACGGCGCCTGGGTCTGCAGCGGACGCAACAGGGCGTCCGCGATCGAGTAAACGGTTTTGTAGCTGCCGTCGGCGGCGAGGGTGCCGACCGAGGTCCACGGCTGCTTGCCGCGTTCCAGCAGGTACCCGTACTTCACGTTCGGGGTCTGCGACTGGCCTCGGTTGGGCAGCCAGGTCGCGGTGACGCGTCCCAGGCCGTCGTACGTGTTGTAGGTGGAGCCCGAGTTGGCGTCGATGCCGCGCACGATGGAGCCGCGCAGGTCCATGTACGTGTACGTCTTGTGCTGCTGGCCGTTGGAGGCGAGCTTCGGCGACGTGATCACGGTGACCTGCAGCGGGCCGTTCGCGGCCGGCGTGTAGCTGGTCGTGGTCGTGTTCCCGGCCCCGTCGGTGGCGGTCAGCGGGCGGCCGAGCTTGGCCGTGGCCGTGTCGTACGTGGTGGTCGAGACCGTCTGCCAGCCTGCCGCTCCCGCCGGATCGCGGTCCGCGGTGCCGTTCGCCACCGGGTAGGCCTGGGCGCGCCCGGTCCAGGTGCCAAGGCCCAGGGTCGGAGTCTGGTTCGCCGTCCACGCGGTGGCGGCCGTGTCGTCGTACACCGTGGCCGTGTCGGAGAGGACGTCGCCACGGGTCGCCGAGGTGGCGGGAAGCGTCAGCTTGTCGTCGGTGACGGAGCACAAGGCCCCGACGGTGCGGGTGCGCGATGTGAGGTTGGTGATGCCCTTGGCGTCGTTGCGGGCGTACCAGGTGCGCGTGCAGGTCTCGTCGCCGGTCTTGGCCGTGTCACCGGACGACGAGGACTGCGTCTGCATGCCGTAGTCGTCGTAGGCGCTGTCGGCGCGGGTGGACCGCCAGGTGTTGGAGGCCGTGAGGAGGGTGTGGTTGTACATGGTGCCTGTGCGGACGTAGTACGCCTTGGTGTTGGCGTACGACTTCTGCTGGCTGGCGGTCTCCTTGCTCCACGGGTCGGTCACCGAGACGGCGAGCGCGGTGGCCCCGTCGTAGGTGACCTCCTGGCGCTTGAAGCCCGCGTACTGCTCGTCGTCGTTGATGTCGGCGATCGTCAGCCCCGGGACGGGGACCGCCGCGATCGTGTTGGTGCGGGTGGCGGTCGTGCCCTTGCGCTTGTCGCCGCGCATGCCCTGCATGAAGACCTTCACGGTCTTCGAGCGGGTCTTGCCGACGGCTCCGCTGTAGGCGGTGACCTTGCCGTAGCCCCGCCAGTCCGACCAGGTCCGCTGGTCCTCGGGGGTCAGCGGGTCGTCGTTGTGGTGCCAGCCGGGGTTCGCGTACTCGTAGGCGTTCTCGACGAGGTCGTTCTGGCCCGCCGGGTCGGCGATGGTGACGGCCATGACGCTGTACTTGTGGAACCAGTCGAGCTTGGGGTCACCGCCGTTGATCGGCCAGTACACCGGGTAGCAGGACAGCGAGTTGTCGTCCTCGGCCACCGGCATCTTGGAGCCCCGTACGCACTCCGGGTTGGAGAGCGTGACCGTCGTGATGGCGCCCGTCTCGGAGGTGATCGTGTTGATGCGGGGGCGGTTGAGCGGGACGATGTTGTCCCCGTCCACGTCCACCCGGTTCGGCTTCATGTGGTAGGTGAAGTCCACCGGCGGGACATCGACGGTACCGCCGTTCTTGCCCGTGCGCTTGATCGACTTCAGGACCATGGTCTGGTCGCTGGTGTCTCCGAGGTCGCCCGGGTCCAGGTACTCCTGGGCCAGGTCGAAGGTGTCCACGAGCGCGTAGTTGTCGGGCTCCAGGGCCGTGGACCACGCGTAGGTGTTGATCGCCGTCATCCGCTTGCGCGTGAAGAAGGCCGGCCCTTCCGCCTTGCAGTCGGTTTCGCTCGCCGAGCAGATCTGGTCGAAGGGGACGTCGGGCCAGTTGTCCGAGGTGTCCTTCGTCAGGTTGGTGCAGCTCGCCGCGAAGCAGCGCTCCTTGTAGTCGAAGACGACCTTGTTGGAGGCGGTTCCGGTGAACAGCGTGTCCGCGCGCTGGCCGTAGCGGATCTCGGAGAGCGTGCCGCCGCGGGTGTAGGGCAGCAGCTTGGTCTTGTCGCCGTTCTTCGCGTAGTTGTTGGTCTCCGCCGCGTACCAGTAGCTGGCCGCGTTGCCGTGGACGTCCTGGACCAGGTCCAGGTTCCAGCGCCAGGCCTGGGTCTCGTAGCGGCCGGAGAAGGTGGAAGCCTTGGTGTAGCCCGGCTCGCCGGCGTCGTCGCCGAAGACGGGCGCGGACCAGGTGGAGTTGGTGCGCTCGGAGCCGGCGCCGGGCAGCTTGTTCAGGCCGAAGGTGTAGGTGGTGCCGTCACCGGTGACCACCTTCCAGTACTCGCC
>NZ_JBSGXB010000508.1:0-3387 GCF_053609185.1 Streptomyces sp. NPDC054956
GTGCAGGACGCCGAGGCCGAAGCCGGCCCGCGCGCGGCGCCCGTACAGGCAGAAGCCGAGCAGGGCGAGCGCGAGGGGGGCCAGCCACCACAGGGGGCGGGGCGGGAAGCTGAGGTAGAGCAGCACGCCGGACAGCACGGCGAGCCCGGGTCGCGCGAGCCGCTCGGCCCACCGCCGCACGGGGGATACCGCCGGGGCACCTGCCGGGGGCCGGGGGGAGCCGTTCACTGGTTCCGCTTCCGCTTCGGCTCGGCTGACGGGCTTCGGGGGCTCGTTCCCGGCCGCGCGGGTCGCACTGCTGCTCATCTGGCGGAGTGTACGTCCCCGGGCTGTGCCGGAGGACGCCTCAGGGGCGGTTCGGCGGACGGTCCGGCGCCGGCCGGGAGAGCGACCCGGCGGGCGGTTCAGTGGGCGAGGGAGCGCAGGTGGGCGCGGATGACGAGGACCGCGCTCTCGGCGTCGTCCACGGTGACGGTGAAGAGCTTGCCGTCGTCGAGCCGCAGCTCCACGCCCTCGCCGCGGCGCACGATGACGGCGGTGCCCTTCTCGGGGCGCCAGCGGTAGCCCCAGCCGCCCCACTGCTGGGGGGTGATCCGGGGCAGGAACTCGGCGGACGCCACCTCGGCCAGCCGGATCTTCCGGCGCGGCACGCCGATGTGGCCGCAGCGCACCTCCACCGCCTCGGCGTCGACGGTGACCGCGACGTGGACGAAGGCCAGGGTGCCGAAGAGGATCAGCAGGCCCACGGCGAGGCAGCCGATCACCGCCATGAGCAGCGCCACGATGCCCGCGTCCCCGGCGTAGTCCACGGCGAGTTCGACGCCGAGCGCGAGGCAGGCCGCACCGGCCCCGGCGAGCAGCCACTGCACGCGGTTGGAGGCCCGGCCCGTCCAGAGCGGACCCGGGGGGTGAACCGTCATGTGTAGCAGCGTACTCACGTTCCGCACGTACGCCACCGCCTCGGCCGCCCGGAACCGGAGGTGTCCCGCGCGTGTTCGCCTGCCCCTGCTGACCGGGGAGAAGACCGACGAGCGCGTCCCGGACGGCCGCGCGGCGGACGGTCATGAAGCGGTGCAGGGTCCGGGCCTCCGCGTCGAGGATCGCCGTGCAGGCGCCCTGGCCGAGGTTCGGGGTCATGGCGTGTGCCGCGTCGCCGACCAGCGCGACGGGGCCGGGTCCGGCCGTGCGGGTGAAGGAGGGCAGCGCCGGGTGGAGGTGGGTCATCCGGTAGCGGATCCAGGTCTGCGGGTCGGTGGCGGCGAGCACGCCCACGACCACTTGCTGCGCGCCGCCGGTCTGCCGGCCGGGCCGGCGCGGGCCCGCACCCTCACCCTCGCCCTGCACGGGGCCATCCCCCACCTCTGGCGGGGGCGTCTGACACGCTGGCCGCGGCCGGGCTGGACGACCTGGACGCGTTCACCCGCGATGTACTGGACCGCGCATGCCCCGAAACGAGGAGCACGAGGAGAAGCCATGACCACCCGGCTCGACCGCGCCGTGGGAGCCGTGATCGGCTCGGCGGCGGGCGACGCGCTCGGCGCGCCCTACGAGTTCGGCCCCGCAGGGCAGTTGACCGCCCGCGGCCAGGAGATGCGCGGGGGCGGCGGCTGGGACCCGGGCGAGGCGACCGACGACACCCAGATGGCGGTACTGGTCGGCGAATCCCTGCTGGAGTGCGGCGGGCTCGAACTCCCTGACGTCTTCGACCGGTTCCGGCGCTGGGCGGCGGGCGATCCCAAGGACATCGGGCTCCAGACGGAGGACGTGCTGACGAACGGCGAGTCCTGGGAGCTGGCCGCCGCCCTGCACTTCCAGATCAACGCGCGGGCGGCGGGCAACGGCTCCCTGATGCGGGCCTCGACCTCGGCGGTGTACTTCGCGCCTTCGGGGCGGGAGCGGACCATGGAAGCCGCCCGGCGGATCGCGGCGCTCACGCACGGGGACCGGGCCGCCTGGGAGGGCACGGCCGTCCTCCACGAACTCGTCCGGGTGGCTCTGGACGGGGCCGATCCGCTGGCCGCGCTCCCCGCGACGCTGGAGGCGGTGCACCCGAATCACCGCGAGCGGTACGCGCGGGTCCTCGCCCCGGACTGGCATCCGGACCTGGCCACCGAGTTCAACGGAGCGGTGTGGCCCTGCCTGGGCTCGGCGGTGTGGGCGCTGCGCACCACGACCGGCTTCGCGGACGCCGTACGGGCCGCCGTGGACCTCGGCGGGGACACCGACACGGTGGCGGCGGTCACCGGCGCCCTGGCCGGGGCCCGGTACGGCCGGTCGGCGGTTCCGGAGGCGTGGACGGCCCCGCTGCACGTCCCCCTGCCGGGCTTCGGGGACCGCGTCCTGGACGCGACCGCCCTGCGGGACCTGGCCCTGCGGCTCGCGGAGGCCGGGGCGACCGAGGCGGCTTCGGCAGTCGGCGCGGCCGGGGCAGTCGGCACGCCAAGCGCCGCCGAGGCCACCGGGCCCGCCGTCACCCCTTGATCCGGGTCACCCCCGAACGGCGGCGCTCCGCTCCGCGATCCCGGCGAGCAGACGGCCCTCGGCGTATCCGAGCGCGGCCTCCGGAAGCGTGCCGGGGCGGCCGCTGAGCAGGACGCTCAGGCCGCCGGTGCGCGGCAGACCGGGCTCGGGCAGGAGGCCGAGCCGGCGCAGCGCCTGGACGGCGACGGGCTCGGCGGAGCCGTGGTAGACGAGCTCCGCGCCACCGGTGCGCCGGTCCAGGGCGGCCCTGATCGGGGCCTCGACCAGCTCGTAGTGCGTGCAGCCGAGCACCACGTCGGTGACGTCGGCCGGGGTCAGCGCGGCGGCCGCGGCGACGGCCCGTACGACGGCGGCCTCGTCCCCGTGCTCGACGGCGTCGGCCAGTCCGGGGCAGGGCACCTCGGTGACGCGCGCGCCCGCGGCGAAGTCGCGGATCAGGCCCCGCTGGTAGGGGCTGCCGGTGGTGGCCGGGGTGGCCCAGATGGCCACGCGGCCGCCGGAGGCCGCGGCGGGCTTGATCGCCGGCACGGTCCCGATGACGGGGATCCCGGGTTCGAGCGCGGCGCGCAGCGCGGGCAGGGCGTGCACGGAGGCGGTGTTGCAGGCGACGATCAGCGCGTCCGGCCGCAGCTCTGCGGCGGCCCGCGCCACGGCCAGCGCCCGTCCGGTGAGGTCCTGCGGGGTCCGCGGACCCCAGGGCATCCCGTCGGGGTCGCAGGACACCACCAGCTCGGCGTCCGGTCGCAGCCTTCGCATCGCGGCGGCCGCCGCGAGGAGGCCGATTCCGGAGTCCATCAGGGCGATCTTCACCTGGTCACCTTAATCGATGCCCCTGCCGGCCCCGGGGCGACGGGACCGGCGTTGGCCGGTGTCCCGGCGCGTCACGGCGACCCGGTCCAGGCTCCC
>NZ_JBSGXB010000509.1:0-3376 GCF_053609185.1 Streptomyces sp. NPDC054956
GTCTTGGTCCGCCCGGCCGCGGCCGGCTTCGTCCGCCCGGCCGCCGCCGCTGCCGCTGCCGGCGCACGGCGTCAGCGCCGCGCCCTGAGATTCCTCCGTACCGGGTCACGCTTGTGTCACGAGTCGTCGACAGTCGTTCCGCCGCGGAGTTCGGCGGAGCATTCCTTTCCCGGCCCGCGACACGCCCGGGGGAAATCCTCTTTCGAATTCCCCTCGAACTCACCGGAATTCCGGCCGGGAGCCCCATCCGACCCGCTCCGTTTCCTTACATCTTCTTCACTTCCAGGGGCCCTTCACGGGGCTCCAGGGACCTGCCGAGGAGATCTCTCGCGGCCCTGATACGGTCCGTCAGCTCTTCAGGCTCGACGACTTCGAACTCACACCCGATCAGCATGATGTGAATCACCAGGACATCGAGGTTCACGGCCCCCGTCCGCAGGAGGCAGCTCTCCTCGTCGAGGGGCTCCAGGACCCCGTCGCCCGGCCTGATGATCTGTGCGGCCTCGGCCGCCGGCACCCGCAGCCGGACCACGGCCCGGGCCGCGTACGCCCGCTGCGCGATGCCCTGGGACACGTACGCGGCGAGGTCCTCGGCGGGCGCCGGGCGCGGGGTGAAGCGCGGTCCGTGCGGGGGCCGGGGCTCGATCCGGTCGGCCCGGAAGGTCCGCCAGTCCGACCGGTCGAGGTCCCAGGCCACTAGGTACCAGCGGCGCTCGGTGCACACCAGCCGGTGCGGTTCGACGGTGCGGCGGCTGACGGTGCCCTCGTGGTCCCGGTACCCGAAGCGCAGCCGCTCGGCGTCCCGGCAGACGGAGGCCAGCTCGGTCAGCACCGAGGGGTCGACCGCGTTCGCCCCCGGCCCCCTCAGCAGCGGCACCGTGAACCGGTTCAGCGCCGACACCCGCCCGCGCAGCCGGGACGGCAGCACCTGCTCCAGCTTGGCCAGGGCCCGTACGGAGGCCTCCCCGATCCCCTCGACGCCGTTCCCGGCGGCGGTCCGCAGCCCCACGGCCACGGCGACGGCCTCGTCGTCGTCGAGCAGCAGCGGAGGCAGCTCGGCCCCCGCACCCAGCTGGTACCCGCCGCCGGTCCCCGGACTGGCGTTCACCGGGTAGCCGAGCTCCCGCAGCCGGTCCACGTCGCGCCGCACGGTCCGCGGCGTCACACCGAGCCGCTCGGCCAGATCAGAGCCGGTCCATTCCCTGTGGGCCTGCAACAGCGACAACAGGCGCAGCAGTCGCGCGGAGGTCTCAAGCATCCCCGCAGTCTGCCGGTTCCGCGGCCGCCCCTCGTACCGGAGGCGGCCGCCCGCCGTCAGCGCACCGGGGGCGCGGCCGGAGGCGAGGACGGGGCCTGGACCGGGACGGCCGCCGCCACCGGAGCCGGGGCGGACCCCGACGGTACGGGCGCGGGGACGGCCCCGGGCGGTACGGGGGCGGCCGGAACGGGGGCGGACCCCGGCGGTACGGGGGCCGGCGCGGCCGAGGACAGCGTGGGCGGCAGGGTCAGGAGCAGGCCGATCGCCAGGGCCTCCGGCCGGGGCCCGATCACCGTCCGGTTCGCCGCGTACAGCGCCTGCCAGCCCCCCTTCACCCGGTACTTGCGCGCGATCCCCGTCAGGGTGTCCCCGCGGTGCACCACGTGCGCCCGCCCGGCGAGCCCGTACCGCTTCGCGCACACCGGCCAGGCCTCCCAGCCCTGGCTCCCCAGCAGGTCCTCCGCCACCCGGATCTGCTGCTCCCGCGTCGCCAGGTCCGCCCGCGGCGCGAACGCCAGGCCGCCGTGTTCCTCCCACGTCGGCTGCCAGAACTGCAGTCCCCCGTAGAAGCCGTTGCCCGTGTTCACCGCCCAGCGGCCCCCGCTCTCGCAGTCGGCCACGCAGTCCCACGGCCACTTCCCGCCGGGCCCGCAGTCCACGGCCCGGCCGGCCGCTCCCGGCCTGGGCGGTGGCGGCGCGCCCGCCGCGCCCGGGCCGTGGCCCCCGGCGGCCGCTCCCGGCCCCGTCGCCAGCACGAGCAGCAGCGCCGCCGCGCCCACCCCACCCGGTACCCCGAAGTTGCGCATCGCGTCACGCTACGCAGCCGCGCTCGGCGCCCCGCTCCGCCACACCGCGCCGTACCCGCGCCCACCCGCTCGGCCCACCGGCCAAACGGCCAGCACCGGCCATCAACTGCGCACAACCAAAAAACAGTTGGCACGAAAACAACGCCCCGGTCGGACCGTTCACTCCTTCGGGGGTCCGGTTCGATTCCGTTCCCTCAAACGGCGTGACCCCGGCCGCCGCTCCCCCGTTGAGCCCGGCGAGCCGGAACCCCCCGGCCCCGCACGCCTAGTCCGAGGAGCCACCCCGTGCCGCGCATGCTCGAAGTCAGTGATGAGGTACGTGCCGAGATCGGCGACGAGGAGGCCGAGCGGCTGCTCGCCGGAGACGGGTCCCCGGGCAGTTACGACTGCACCTCCTGCCGCACCCCCGGCGACTCCGAGCGCGAACAGACCAGCACCGTGCTGTTCGTCGGCGACGAGACCGCGGTCCTCGCCTTCGCGCACGCGGGCTGCATCCCCTCGCAGGTCGTCTCCGTACCCGAGGCCGACCTCCAGGGCGCCGTCCGCTCCATCACCGGCGACAGCCCCGCCCCGGCCTCCCCCGCCGGCGACGTTCCGCAGTCCGTGCCCGGGGGCCAGGCGGTCCTCGGCATCACCAGCGGGCTGATCCTGATCAAGGGGGAGCTGCACCCCGCCCTGGTCGTGGAGCCCACCGCGCCCATCGCCCGGCCCGGCACCACCGGTCCCGGCGACGACTTCCTCCCGCTCCTCATCGAGCAGGGCTTCGTCCCCGTCACCGACACCGACGAGCTGCCGTCCGCGCTGAGCGGCTGGTCGATCCTGCTCGCCGCGGGCCAGCTGCACTCCGTGCTCCAGCCCGGCCAGGTGGCCTGGTGGCAGGCGCACCGCCCGCTGTCGGTCACCGACGGGTGGCGGGCCGCGGTCAACAAGACCCAGCGCGTCCTGGTCTACGCCGCTCCCGTCGACTCCATCGGCCAGCAGCCCCGCGAGGACCTGCTGCGCGACGCCCTGGACAAGGCCGCCCGCAACGGCAAGCTCGTGGCCGCCTCGATGCCGCTGGCGGGCACCCCGGGCGCCTGACGCCCCGGCCGGTCCCCCGCCGGCCTCCAAGCCGCCCCCGGGGTCCTCAGGAGCCCCCGGGGGTCGGCGAAGGCCCCGGCCACCCTTCCCTCCCGGAAACGGCCGTCCGATCCCCCTCCGGGGGGGCCGGGCGGCGTGCGCCCGGGGGGGGGGGGGGGGGCCCCGGACCCCCCGCCCGCAGGGGGTTTACGCCCCCCCCCCCCCCCCCCAGGGGGGGCGCGGGTCGAGGGTC
>NZ_JBSGXB010000510.1:0-3365 GCF_053609185.1 Streptomyces sp. NPDC054956
GGTGGAACCCGTCGGCACGGGAGCGGGGCTGCGGGGTTTCCGCCGGCTCGCAGGGCGGCGGACCTCCGCTCAGTCGCGGCCGCGGGCGAACCGGCGCGTGGCCGCCGGTACGAAGAGGGCCAGCAGTACCAGCGACCAGAGCAGCGCTCCGGCGACCGGGTGGGCGGCCGGCCAGGCGGCTCCCGCCGCGGCCTCGCCGCCGGCGTTCCCGCACAGCGAGCGCACGGCGGTGGCGACGGCGCTGATCGGGTTCCACTCCGCGACCGTGCGCAGCCATCCGGGCAGTCCGGCCGTCGGCAGGTAGGCGCTGGAGAGCATCGGCAGGACGAAGGTGGCGCTCCCGAGCTGTCCCGCCGCCTCCTCGCTCTTGCTGAGCAGGCCGAGGTACGTCCCCACCCACGCGGTGGCGAAGCGGAACAGCATCAGCACCCCGAAGGCCGCGGCCGCGCCCGGGAGGCCGTTCTCGGCCCGCCAGCCCATCGCCAGTCCCACCAGCATCAGCGGCACCATCGAGGCGGCGGTGGTCACCAGATCCGCCACCGTCTGCCCGAGCGGCACCGCGGTCCGGCTCATCGGCAGGGTCCGGAAGCGGTCCATCACCCCGCGGTGCGCGTCCTGCGCGGCCGTGAACATGCCCGTCATCAGGCCGTTCGCGGCGGTGGCGGCGAGCAGCCCCGGGACCAGGAACTGCCGGTACTCCGAGCCCGGCATGGCGAGCGCGCTGCCGAAGACGTAGCCGAAGAACAGCAGCATGGTGATCGGCATGGTCTGGGTGAGGATCAGCAGGCCCGGGGCGTGCCGGGCCTTCTGCAGCTGGCGGGTGAGGACGGCGCCTCCGTCGGACAGCAGGGTGCTCATGCCGCGTGCTCCTTGGTCTCGGCGGGGTTCTGGGACGTACGGGGGGCCGGGGCGGTCGGGGTGGTCCCGGTGAGGCGCAGGAACACCTCGTCGAGGGTGGGCGGTCTCAGGCTCGCGTCGGTGACGGCGATCCCGGCCTCGTCGAAGGCGCGGACGATCCGCGGCAGGGTGAGCCCGGGGTCGAGGACGGTCGCACCGACGGTGAGGCGTTCCGGGTCGAGGGCGGGCAGGCCCCCGGTCAGCCGGTCGAGTACGGCGGCCGCGCCCGCCAGGGCCCCGGACCCGGCCACGGATACCTCGGCGTAGGCGCCGATCAGGGACTTGAGCTCGGCCGGGGTCCCGGTGGCGGCGGCCCGGCCCCGGTCCACGACCACGATGTCGTCCGCGAGCCGGTCGGCCTCCTCCAGGTACTGGGTGGTCAGCAGCACGGTCGTGCCCTCCCGCGCGAGGGCGCGTACGGCCGTCCAGATCTGCTCGCGGGCCGCCGGGTCCAGGCCGGTGGTGGGCTCGTCGAGGAACAGCACCCGGGGCCGGGTGACCAGTCCGGCGGCCAGGTCGAGCCGCCGGCGCATGCCGCCCGACCAGGTGCTCGCCACCCGGTCGCGGGCCTCGGTGAGGCCGAACTGCTCCAGCAGTTCGTCGGCGCGCTCCCGAGCGGCACGGCCGCGCAGACCGGCGAGGCGGGCGAACAGCCGGAGGTTCTCGGACCCGGTCAAGTCCCCGTCGACCGAGGCGAATTGGCCGGTCGATCCGATGGCGCGGCGGACGGCGCCCGGGTCCCGGGTGACGTCGTGCCCGGCGACGAGGGCGCGGCCGCCGGTGGGCGCGGTGAGGGTGGTGAGGATCCGGACGGCGGTGGTCTTGCCCGCGCCGTTGGGGCCGAGGAGCCCGCAGATCGTCCCCTCGGGAACGGCGAGATCGAGGCCGCGCAGGGCGTGGACCTCGCCGTAGTTCTTCTCCAGGCGCTCACTAAGTACGGCGTACGTAGTAGTCATGGGTGCACCCTACCCCACTACGTACGCTGTACGTAACTAGGATGGTGAGCAATGTGGACGAGGTGATGAGCGATGACACCCAGCGGCCGCTCCGCTGAACCCGAAGTGATCTGGGCCCGCCCGCCGCGGGCCGGCCGCGGCCCCCGGCCCGCGCACAGCCGCGACTCGATCGCCGCCGAGGCGGTGCGGATCGCCGACGAGGAGGGGATCGAAGCCGTCTCCATGCGGCGCGTGGCGGCCGGGATCGGCGCCGGGACGATGTCCCTGTACAACTACGTGCCCCGCAAGGAGGACCTGTACGAGCTGATGGTCGACACCGTCAGCGGGGAGTACGACCTCACCCCGCCGGCCGGCGACTGGCGGGCCGACCAGCTCGCGCTGGCCCGCCAGACCCGGGGCATCATGCACCGGCACCCCTGGCTGCCCCGGCTGCTGAGCCCGGCCCACGGGTTCGGGCCGAACGCCCTGCGGTACCTGGAGCACAGCCTGGCCTGCCTGGAGCCGCTCGACGCCTCCGGCGGGGAGAAGCTGGAGCTGATCGCCGCCGTCAACGGAACGGTCGCGGCCTTCGTGACGGGCGAGCTGGCCCTCGCCGAGCGGGCCCGCCAGCTCCCCTGGAGCGAGGCCGCCGAACAGCAGGTACGGGCTGCCTGGCTCGGCTCCCGACTGGCGACGGGGGAGTACCCGCTGCTGGCGGGAGTGCTCGCCGGGGCACAGGGAATCCCGGGCGAACTGCCCGACCCGGCCGCGGTGTTCGACCGGTCGGTGTCACGACTGCTGGGCGCCTGGGGGGACTAGGCCGTCTCTTCCGGATCTTGCCTGACCCGCGCCGCCCGGCACCGCACCTCGCCGCGTTGTCGAGGCACCCGAGGACGCCCAGTAATCGGGAGCCTCTCCGCCTTGCGATGCACGGCACCGGACGACGCGGGCTCAACCGGCAAGATCCGAAAGAGACGACCTAGGGCCGACCCCGGGGGGCCGGCCCGGCCCGCCTGGCCGGCCGGGGCTCAGAGGAGGGCGAACTGGCCGCCCGGGCCCTCCTCCTGGTGGTCCAGGACCGAGGCGGGGCGGCGGGACCGCACCGGCGGCGGCAGGATCCCGGCCGTGTGGAGCTCGGAGGCCGCCAATGGCGGACCGGGGTCGAACGCCGCCCGCTCCGGCGCCAGGTCGGCCAGCAGCGCCAGGGTCGTCACCAGGGTCAGCAGTTCCGAGGTCCAGCCCTGCGGCCACTCGGCCGGGCCCAGCGCCTCCAGCCCGTCGGCCTCCGGGTCCCGGTGGGCGAGCCGGGCGCCGAACCACGCCTCCAGGACGCGGACGCCCTGGACCTCGTACTCCCAGGCCCCGGCCGGGACGGGGGAGACGGTCCCGCTCCCGATGCTCAGCGTCTCGCTCTCCGGGTCGTACGAGAGCTCGCGCGGCCGGGCCGGCAGCGCCGAGCGGACGTACGGCCGGCGCCCGCCCGGGAGCCGGGGCGCCTCGCCCCCGCGCGCCCCGCGCAGCCGGACGGAGAGC
>NZ_JBSGXB010000511.1:0-3311 GCF_053609185.1 Streptomyces sp. NPDC054956
GGCCCGGCCTGATCCGAAAGACACGCCCTAGCGCTTGCGCGACAGGGTCAGGCCGTCCGAGATGGCCAGCATCACGGATTCCATGCGGGCGTCCGCCGCGACGTGGTCGTTGTAGGCGCGGACGCCCGCCGCCGCCCCCGTCGCCGACTCGTCCAGCACCGTGCCGTGGTACAGCGTGTTGTCCGTGACGATCAGGCCGCCCGGGCGGAGCCTGGGCACGAGCTCCTCCCAGTAGGCGATCTGGCTCTGCTTGTCCGCGTCCACGTACGCCATGTCGATGTGCGGCTCGGCCGGCATCGCGCGCAGCGTCTCGAGCGCGGGCGCGATCCGCAGCTCGATGCGGTCCGCGACGCCGGCCTTCGCCCAGGCCTCGCGGGCGTACGCCGTCCACTCCTCGGAGACGTCGCACGCGATGAGCTTGCCGTCCGACGGGAGCGCCTGCGCCATCGAGAGGGAGGAGAAGCCGGTGAACGTGCCGATCTCCACCACGCGGCGCGCGCCGGTCAGGCGGACCAGGAAGGCCAGGATCGGGCCCTGTTCCTCCGCCGACTGCATCCCCGCCGCGTCCGGGAACACCTCGTAGGTCGTGGCCACCAGCCCCCGCTGGACCTCGTCCAGCGGGGGGTTGTGCGCCAGCATGTACCGGTAGAGCTCGTCCGTGATCTTGGTGCTGTTGCCCTTGGTCATGCGTCCAGTGTGCCGAGTCCGGCCGCCTCGCGTGCGAATGCCCGCACGATTTCCTCACCGGCCAGCACCCCCGCCTCGGTCAGCGCCGTGACGTGCGGGGCCGTCCAGCCGGCGTCGGCGAGCTCGCCGTGGCCCGGCCGCCAGCCCCGGTCCGCCGCGAGCAGCAGGTCCGCGTCGAGCAGCGAGTCCCCGGCGGCGAACGTGGTGCCGGCTCCCGTACGCCGGGCCACCTCGCGCATCGCCGCGCTCTTGGTCAGCGGGCGCGGGACGGCGTAGATCTTCCGGCCCTGGAGGGAGATCGTCCAGCCGCGCGCCTCGGCCCATTCCGTCAGCGCCTTGATCCACTCCGGGGGGACCAGCGCCCGCTCCACCACGAGGTAGGCGAACAGGTCCTCCGCCACTCGCGCCTTGCGCAGCCACGCCGGGTCGGTCGCGGACAGCAGGTGTGCGCGCATCTCCTCCAGCGGGGCCGATTCGGCGGCGAGCCGCGCCGCGACCTGGCGCCGCCAGTCCCGGTCCGGGACCCCGTCGACCAGCAGCTGGCCGCCGTTGGCGCAGATCGCGTACCGCGCCGGCTGTCCGGGGAAGCGGATGCGCTGGTACTGCTTGCGGGTGCGGGTGGTGGTCGGGACGAACACGACGTCCGGGTTCGCGGACAGCTTCGCCAGCAGCCCGGCCGCCGTTTCCGTCATGTACGACAGCGGCTTGCTCTCGTGCACCTCGACGCACAGCAGCCGGGGGGCCTCCGGGTCGGGCATGGTCAGGGCGAGCGCCGCGTTCGAGTAGATGAGCGTGCGGTCGAGGTCACTGGCTACGAGGACGGTCACTTGGCGGCCACAGCCTTTCCGTCGGCGCCCGTGGCGCCGCGCGTGAATCGGGGGTGGATGAGGCCCACGCAGGTGTACGGAAGCCCGTCGACCTCCTCCACCGGCACCCCGCGCTGCTGCGCGAGGAGTCGTACGTGGTCCAGGTCGGCCCCCGCGTCGCGCTGGGCGAGGATCTTCCACGGAACCCGGCGCAGCAGGACGCGCGTGGTCTCGCCGACGCCCGGCTTGACCAGGTTCACGTCGTGGATGCCGTACTCCTCGCTGATCCGCTCGACGGCCGCCCAGCCCTCCCAGGTCGGCGTGCGGTCGGCGGCGAGGAGCTCCTTGACCTCGGCGTCCACTGCCTCGGCCACCTCCTCGAAGTGAGCGGCGACGGTGTCGACGAAGGCGACGGAGACATCGGCTCCGGCGAGCTCCCGGTAGAACTTCGCGCCGTGGAAGTCGGCGGGGCCGACCAGATCGGACCTCAGAACCGTACGCGAGACCAGTCCCGAAACGGTGGAATTGAGACAGGCCGACGGGATCAGGAAGTCCTCGCGGGTGCCGTAGGTCTCCACGCAGGAGCCGGGGTCGGCGAGGACCACGATCTCCGGGTTGAAGCCCTCGAACTCGCCCAGGGCCTCGCGCAGCTCGCGGGTGATGGCGCCCTTGCCGGTCCACCCGTCGACGAAGACTATGTCGGCCGGATCGTGGTGGGCGGCCAGCCAGCGCAGCGCGTTGGCGTCGATGCCGCGGCCGCGCACGATGGACACGGCGTAGTGCGGCAGGTCCAGACCGTGCCGGGCCCGGGCCCAGCGCCGCATCAGGACGCCCACCGGGGTGCCGGCGCGCGCCAGGGAGACGAGGACGGGCGAGGGGGACCGCTCGGCGAGGACGGTCTCGGTGACGACGCCGACCGCGCGGGCCATCCGGGCCGCTGAGGCGGTCAGCGCGCTCTGGTACAGCTGCTGGTACTCCGGGGACGGCTGGTACTCCACCGGCAGGGACTCGGCGTAGTGCGCGCCGCCGGCCTGGATGGCCTCCTCGCGCTCTTCGGTCGGGGCCTCCAGTTCGACGTCGGAGAAGTCCTGGAGCAGCCAGCCGACGTCCTCCGGTGCGTACGAGGAGAAGTCGGGGCCGCGCAAGGGCTCGGCGGTCATGATCGGCTCCTGCCGGTCGGGTACGTACGACGGTATGGCGGCCAGCACGACCCGGCCGGTGTGCGGGGCGAGGGCCTCGAGGAGGCCGGTGCGCAGCTCGGGGGTGTCACCGGCCGAGTCGACGACCGCGACGACGGCGTCGAAGCCGGCTCCGGCCACGTTGTAGGCGTACCGGTCTCCGGGGCCGTCGGCGGGGTCGTCGTGGGCGGGGAAGACGAGCCGGGTGCGGATGGCGTAGCCGGGGTCGTCCACGGCGAGCACCGGCGAGCGGGTGGTCGTCGAGAAGCGGACCTCGGCGGCCGCGCCGGACTCCTCCAGGGCCTTCGCGAGGCGCAGCGGGGCGTACATCAGCTCTTCGTTGCCGAGTACGAGGACTCGCGCGGGCGCGGCTCCGTCCGGCCCGGCCAGCGCTTCGGCCAGTCGGTGGGCCATGCCCGGTAGCTCCGCCTCCAGGGCTTCGCGGTGCGCGGGGGTGAAGCCGTGGCGGCCGCCGTCGGGTATCCCGGCCGGCCAGTCCAGGGCGACCGTGGTCACCTGCGGGCCGTCTGCCGGGGCGCTGCCCCGGACCCCGCTCCTCAAACGCCGGAGGGGCCGGATCTCGGCCCCCGGCGCCTCGCCCGCAGAGGCCGGGACGGCGGACGCGGCAGCCCCCTCCACC
>NZ_JBSGXB010000512.1:0-3311 GCF_053609185.1 Streptomyces sp. NPDC054956
GGCCCGTTCGCCGGCGTCGCGGGCGGTGGCCGCGGCGGCTTCGGTGTCCTCGGCCAGGCCCTGGTCGGGCAGGTCCGCGGCCAGGGCCCGGTGGCGGACCTCGTGGACGGGGTCTCCGACGGCCCGGGCGAGGGTCAGGTGGGCCGACGCGCGCCGCGGCCTGCTCTGTGAGCGGGCGGCGGCCCGGGCCAGGGCCGAGGCCGTGAAGCGGACCCCGCCGCCGGGGTCCATGTGCAGCACCCCGGCGGCCTGCGCCCGGGCCAGATGTTCCTCGGCATCCGAGCGGCCCGCCCGCAGCAGGAGGGACAGGGAGGGCCGGCTGGTCAGGGCGGCCAGCATCAGGGTGTGCCGGGCCGGTTCGGGCAGGGTGTCCCGCAGCCAGGCCCCGGCCGCGTCGAGCGCCTGCTCGCAGAGGGCGGGCCGGTGCCGCTCGGAGGCGGGCAGCCCCGCGAGCGCCGCACAGGACACGGTGGTCAGCAGCCGGTGGCCGCCGCACTGGCTCTGCAGGGGGCCCGCCCAGCGGGTGGGCAGGCCGTGCGCGCCGAGCAGGGCCGCGGTCTCCTCGGCGTCGAGCGGCGCTACGTCGACCTGCGCGGGGTGCCCGCCGAGCAGACGGGCGGCGGCGTGCGCCCGCCCGTGCACGCGCTCGGTGACGATCGCGGTGAGGGCGGGCGCGGGGAGGGTGCGCAGGGCGTAGCCGAGGACGTCGGCGCTGGCCGGATCGAGCCATTGGGCGCCGTCCACGGCCAGGATCCACCGGCCGGACCCGAGCAGGGCGGTCACCGCGAGCCGGGCGGGCAACTGCTCGGACGCGGCGAGCGGTTCGCCGGCGCCGCGGTGCAACAGCCGGTCGACCACCTGGTTCTGGGCCCGGGAGAGCGAGCCGAGTCCGGCCGGACCGCAGCGGGACAGCATCTGGGCGAGCGCGCCGAAGGCGTGTTCCCCGTCGCCCTCGACCGTGGTGACGCGCAGCACCGTACGCCCCCCGGATCCGGTGGACGGGGCGCGCAGGACGTCCTCCAGGACGGTGGTCTTGCCCGCGCCCCAGGGTCCGGCGAGGGCGACGCGCCCTTCCCGGCCCAGTACTTCCTCGGCGCGGGCGGCCGCGTCCGATGCCGCGCGGGGGCTGCCTCGGGGCGGCGGGGCGTTGTAGACGTCCGTGTCTGGCCTCACGAAGGGGCACCGTAGGCGCCGCCGTTCGGGGAGACAACGGCCGGGGCGGCAGGGCGCGGGGATCAAGGGTTTCCCCTGATGCCCAGTGCTGTGGCTGGTGATGCCCAGTGCTGTGGCCGGGGCGGTGCAAGGGATTCCTCCGATGCTCCCGACACCCGTACGGGACCACGCTGTTGGCCACCCCGGAGCACGGATTCGAACGGCTCCCCCGAGTGCGGGCTCCCGGGGCGACCAGGGCGTGCCCGAAGGACATGCCCTGGGAGCCCGCGCTCCCCCGCGGGCCGTGACTCGTACCGGCCCACCCCTCCGGTACGTCCCCCCAGGAAGGGATCTCCGTGCGAAATCCGTCGAACAGGCCTCTGTGGGCCTCCGTTGCGGCCGCCTCCGTCACGGCCGTCGTCGCGTTGGGCGGCCTGGCCGCCCTGCCCGCGCACGCCGACCCGGCCGCTGGGCCCGGTCCGTCCGTGCCCCCGCAGGTCCTCCGGGCCATGCAGCGCGACTTCCACCTCTCCGCGGACCAGGTCCGCGAACGGGTCTCCGACGAGGACGCGGCGAACAGGGCCGCCACCCTCGTCAGGGGCCGGGTCGGCGACCGCGTCGCGGGGATGTGGTTCGACTCCTCGACCGGCCGGCTGAACGTGGCCGTCACCGGCTCCGCGGACGCCGCGCTGGTACGGGAGGCGGGCGCCGTCGCCCGGCAGGCCCGCTACGGCCCCGCCGAGCTGGACGCGGCCGTCCGTACCGTCACGCGTGCGGTCGGCGCCGGGGTCACCGGGGTGGTCTCGTGGGGTCCCGACGCCCGGAACAACCGGATCGACGTCACCGTGGACCGTACGGTGCGCGACGCGTCCACCGACGCCTTCGTCTCCGCGGTCTCCGCCCTGGGCGCCGTCGTCCACATCACCGAGACCTCCGGCAGCCCGCGCCAGCAGTCCGACGTCGTCGGCGGGGAGAAATGGGTTCCGGGCAGCGAGAGCCCGTGCTCCATCGGGTTCGCGACCACCCGCGTCACCGGCGGGTCCAAGGCGTTCCTGACCGCCGGTCACTGCACCAACGACGTCAACCAGGCCGCCTACGGCAAGGACGGGACCCGGGTGGGCACGTCCAACAAGGACGGCCGGAGCAGCGTGAACGGTCCCGAAGGCGACATGGGCGTCGTCGACGTGGACCAGGCGGGCTGGAACCTCGCCCCCACCGTCGCGGGCGACGCGCAGCACGCCGCCGTCACCGTCACCGGGTCCGCCGACGCCGTCGTCGGCACGGCGGTGTGCCGCTCGGGGCAGACCACCGGCATGCGCTGCGGCGAGGTCACCAAGGTCGACCAGCGGGTGGACTACGGCAACGTCGTCATCGAGGGCCTGTCGTACTCCAACGCCTGCTCGGCGGGCGGCGATTCGGGCGGGGCGTACGTCACCGCGACCGGCGGCAAGGCCGTCGGGCTCCACTCCGGCGGCGGCAGCGCCACCTGCACCTCGGGCAGCGGTGAGAAGTTCACCATCTTCCAGCCCGTGAACGAGGCCCTGACCAAGTTCAAGATGTCCCTGGTCACCTCCAGTCCGCAGCCCGGCGCGGTCACCGTCTCCGCCGTCTCCGCGCAGAGCGGTGTCATAGGCACCCCGGTCGAGCTGAGGAACAGCGCGGAGGGCGGCACCGCCCCCTACACCTGGTCCGCCACCGGCCTGCCGGCGGGCCTCGCCATCTCCTCCTCGACCGGCACGATCACCGGTACTCCGACCACCGCCGGGACCTCCAACGTGACCGTCACCGCCACCGACAGCGCCGGAAAGAGCGGCTCGGCCGCGTTCTCCTGGACGGTCGCCCCGGTCACGGGCACCGCGCCCGCCCTGCAGAACCCCGGCAACCAGGTGGTGTACATCGGCAGGCCGGTCTCCCTCGCCCTCCAGGTCACGGGCGGCACCAAGCCGTACTCCTTCAAGGCCACCGGTCTTCCCGCCGGGCTGAGCCTCGACGCGGCCACGGGTGTCGTCACCGGCTCGCCCACCACCTGGGGCTTCGTCGGCAGCACCCTCACCGTGACGGACGCGGCGGGCAGGTCCTCCTCGGTCGGCGTCACCGGGAACGTCTACTTCTTGGCCGCCGGCTCCCGTTGCGGGCCGGCACCGCGCCGGTGCGGCCGC
>NZ_JBSGXB010000513.1:0-3307 GCF_053609185.1 Streptomyces sp. NPDC054956
GGGAGACGACACCCACGCCCGAACCGGCCACCACGCACAGCGCCCCGCCGCGCACGCAGCCCCGTACCGCCCCGGCCACGGCCGGCCCCGGACCCGCGAAGACGGCCACGCTCGACGCCGAGCCACGCACGCAGCCCCGTACCGCCCCGGCGGCGGCCGCGTACGGGCAACAGCCCCCCGCAGGGGACCGGCGGATCGAGGGGCTGCTGCTCGGGCTCGCCGCAGGCGACGCCGCCGGATGGCCCGCCGCGCGGCACCGCGCCAGCCGGATGCCCGAGTGGACCCGCCGCCTCACCCGCGAGCTCGACACCTTCGCCGAGCAGAACGCCACCACCACCCTCCCCGTCCCCATCGCCCTCAACCAGCCCCCGGAACCCCTGCGCCTGGGCCCGAGCGACGACGCCGAATGGGCAGCGTTCGCCGCCGAGTCCGTGCTCAGCGCCGCCGGGGTGCTGCTCAGCGACCTCTCCCGGTCCCGGAGGATGCGCGCCGCCATCGACCTCGCCTGGAACGCCCTGGCCAGCGAGGTCGCGGCCGCCGCCGAACGCGCGCCCGAGGTCGAATCCGCCGTCCTCCCGCTCCGCGCCCGGATCTCCGTCCGCGCCGGCCTCGGCAACCTCGCCGCCGGCCTGCGCCCGCCCGCCACCGGCCACGACAACCCGCACTACTTCGACGACGCCGCCTGCATCCGGGCCTGCGTCCTCGCCGTGGTCCACCCCGGCGACCCCCGCGCCGCCGCCGACCTCGCCGAGTTCGACGCCCGCTACACCCAGGACGGCGACGGGGTCCACGGCGCCCGCGCCATGGCCGCCGCCATCGCGACCGCCCTCGCCGGCGCGGACACCGACGCCGCCGTCGACGCCGCCCTCGAACAGCTCCCGGAGTCCACCGAGATCGGCCGCAACGCCCGGCACGCGGTCAAACTCGCCCGCGCGGAGCCGACCGGCGGCGCCTTCGCGATCGTCCCGCTCCTGGAGCACCAGATCGTCGACCACGTCTACAGCTACGGGATCGCCGCCGCCGAGACCGTCCCCGTGGCCCTCGCGCTGGCCACCGCCGCCCGCGGCCGGGTCTGCGAGGCGGTGCCGGCCGCCGCCTGCCTCTCGCGGGTCGCGGACTCCGCCCCCGCCCTCGCCGGCGCGCTCACCGGCGCGCTCGGCGGCGGCGACTCGCTCCCCGAGGCCTGGCGCGAGGCCTGCCGCACCCTCTCCGGCTGCGCCCTCCCCCGCCTGGCGGGCACCGACCTGGTCGAACTGGCCGCACTCCTCGCCCGTACGGAACTCACCTCCCCGAAACCACAACCACAACCGCACCTCCAGCCCCAGCCCCAGCCCCAGCCCCAAGGAACGCCCCGGACATGACGACGATCGACCCCACTCTCACCCTGGACGACAGGATCACCGGCGCACTCGTCGGAGCCGCCGTCGGCGACGCGCTGGGCGGCCCGGTGGAGGGCTGGACCCCGGAACAGATCGTGGAACGGCACGGCGGCCGCGTGCGCGGCATCGTCGGACCGTGGCACGAGGACTGGCGCACGGCCCGGCCCATCGCCCCGTACCACAAGGGCGACGGCCACGTCACCGACGACACCCTCATGACGCACGCCCTGGTACGGGTCTACGAGACCGTACGCGACCACCTGGACGCCTACGCGGTCGCCGACCACCTCGTCCCCGACCTCATGACGAACCCCCGCTGGATCCCCGAACTGGAGGCGGACGCCCTCCCCCTCCAGCGGATCTTCCTCGCCGAGAAGTGGATCGTGACCCGGCTGCACTACGCGCACGTGGACCCGCGCGAGGCGGGCAGCGGAAACATCGTCAACTGCGGCGCGGCGATGTACGTGGCTCCGGTCGGGCTCGTCAACGCGGGCAATCCGGCCGGGGCCTACGCGGAGGCCCTGGACCTCACCGGCGCGCACCAGTCCTCGTACGGGCGCGAGGCGGCGGGCGTGTTCGCGGCGGCGGTGGCGGCGGCGTGCGTGCCGGGCGCGACGGCCGGCTCGGTCGTCGACACCGCCCTGTCCCTGGCCAAGGACGGTACCCGCGCGGCGATCTCCGCGGTCGCCGAAGAGGCAGCTCGCCACCGGGACTTCGAGTCCGCGCTGGCGCCGCTGCGCGCGGCGGTGGCCCCGTACGACTCGGTCGGACCGGACTACCGTAAGCCGTCGCTGGGCGCGCGCCGGCCGTCGCGCCTGCACGCGATCGAGGAGCTCCCGATCGCGCTGGGCATGCTCCTGATCGGCGACGGGGACTACTCGCCCTCGGTCCTCGGTGCGGTCAACTACGGCCGGGACTGCGACTCCATCGCCACGATGGCGGGGGCGATCGCGGGCGCGCTGTCCGGGGAGGCGGCGGTCCCGGCGGCCTGGGCCAAGCAGGTCGCCGAGGCCAGCCGCCTCGACCTGCACGCCCCGGCGGTGGCGCTGGCCGCGGTCGCCCGGGAGGTCTTCGCCCGCGACCGCTCCCGCCGCCGCGCCCACGAGTCCGCCTTCACCACCCTCACGGCCCCCCGATGACACCGCCGCCCACTCCCCCGACCCCAGCGCCCCCCGGCCCGGCCCGGGCAAAGCCCGCCACCACGCACCCGGACCCGACCGCCCCCGGCCCGGCCCGGGCAAGGCCCGCCACCACGGACCCGGACCCGACCGCCCCCGCCTCCCCCAGCCCGGCCCGGGCAAAGTCCGCCACCACGGGCCCGGCCCCGACGACGTCCACCTCCGCGGGCCCGCTCCCGCACCCGGCCCTGGGCGCGAGTGTCCGGAGCCCGGCTGCGGCGGCCGGGGAGGATTCCCCCACCCCGCCCCTTCCCGAAACCAGGGGCAAGCCCCTGGACCCCGAACTCGCGTGGCTGCGCCCCCCGGACGACGAAACGGCCCCGCCGTCCGGCCCCGTCAGGAGCCAAGCCCCGGCCACGGACCACGCCACGGGCCCGACGGCACCCGGGAACGGCACCAACCCGACCTTGACCACGGACCACACCACAACCCCAGCGCCAGCCGGGACCGGCACCAGCCCAACCCCTGCCGCGGGGCCGGCGGCGGACGGGGCCGGGGCCGGCAAGCCCGTGCGGCTGACCTGGGTTCAGCCCGAGGACCTGGTCGGCCACGAGTTCCGCCAGGCCGCGGAGGACGGCCGCGCGGAGGCTGCGGAGCCCCTGCTGCGCGTCTGGCTCACGGCGGGCGGCCACCTCGCCCCCGCCCGGGCGGGGGCCTCCGCCACCTCGGCCCCACCACGGCTCCGCGCCCTGGCCACGGACCTCCTGACGGCCCTGGCAGCCCTCCCCCACCCCCCACCCCCCCCCCAAC
>NZ_JBSGXB010000514.1:0-3231 GCF_053609185.1 Streptomyces sp. NPDC054956
TGTTTGCCAGTTGCCGGCGGTAGGGGGTTGGTTTTGCGTCCATCGGGGGCCCCTTTCCCGTCGCGCGTTCGTTATGTGTGTGGTTCCGGGCGGTCGCCCGCCCCCGCTATGGGGGGGGACCTCGCGGGGCGGGCGACGGGGGACGGTACCGGTCGGACCGCGGCCGGAGCCGCGGTGGGCGTCCGTCAGCTCCGCGTGCCGCTCGCCCGGCGACGCAGGAGCCAGGTACCGCCGACGGCGGCCGCGGCCAGCACTGCCGCTCCCGCCGTGATCTTGGCGGGGTCGGCGGTGGTGGTCGTGCCACCGCCCACCCCGGTGCGCACGTGGCCCTGGGGGCCGCGGTCGTGCTCGGTGACGATCAGGTCGCCGGTGGCGAACTTGCCGTTCGCGCAGGTGGCGCCGATGCCGTAGGTGCCGGGGTGGGTGGCGCGGGCGACCTGGAACTGCCCCACGACCACCTCCTTGTGGGTCCCCGGGGTCAGCTTGAAGCGGCCGCCTCCGACGGTGGTGGCATCGCCCTCGGCGTGGCTTCCGCGGCCGCAGGCGCTGGTGTTCACCGTGATGGTGGTGCCGGGGGCGGCGGACTTGGGCCAGACCTCCAGCGGAGCGAAGTCCCCGGCCGCGAAGCTCGCCATGCCCAGGTCCGCGGCGGCCACCGCGCCGGCCACCGGGCCGGTGAACGCGACGGCGGTCAGCGCGGTGGCGGTGAGCGCGTGGGCGGTGCGACGGCGCATGGGGGGTCTCCTGTGGACACGGGGTCGTGTTTCCGAGGTAACCGGGGGTGGCGGATGCGCGCCTGCTGATGTGGTGTCAGATCGGGGGCGGAGTGCGTGTGCGGGCACCGTTTCCGCAGGTCGGGGGCTGTGAGGGGCCATCCGTGGGGCCCCACCCCGTCCGGGTGACGGTGCTGGGGCGGGGAGGGGCCCGGCGGGGCCGGAGGGGGCCCGCGGCTCACATGCCGGCGGGGCTGGGGAAAGGGTCGGCCGGGGGCAGGGTGATCGTGGCCGTTGCGCCCGGGGTGGTGTTGGAGAGGGTGACCTTCGCACCGATCACCTGGGCCTGGCCCAGGGCGATGGTCAGGCCGAGGCCCGTGCCCTGGCCGCGTTCGGTCGCGCCCGTCAGGAACCGCTGGGGGCCCTCGCGCAGCAGGGTCCGCGGGAAGCCCGGGCCCCGGTCGCGGACCGTGACCTTGTTCCCGGCCACCGTCACGGTGATCGGGGCCTCGCCGTGCCTGCGGGCGTTGACCAGCAGGTTCGTCAGGATCCGCTCGAGGCGCCGTACGTCCGTGCGCACGCACGCGGGGCCGTCCGCGCCCAGCACCCGCGCCTCGACCCCCGAACGCCGGGTGATCGACTCCACCAGCGGTCCCAGGGCGTGCCGGTCCAGCTGCGCGACCTCCCGGTCCGCGTCCAGCCGCGCCACCTCCAGGAGGTCCTCGGTCAGGGTGCGCAGGGCCGAGACCCGGTCGCGGACCAGCTCCGTGGGCCGTCCCGGAGGCAGCAGTTCGGCGGCCGTGTGCAGGCCGGTCAGCGGGGTCCGCAGCTCGTGCGCCACGTCGGCCGTGAACCGCTGCTCCGCCACCAGTCGCCGCTGCAGGCTCGCGGCCATGGTGTCGACCGCGGAGGACAGCTCGGACACCTCGTTGCGGGTCCCCGGCAGGCCCGTCGGGCCGATCCGCGCGTCGAGTTCGCCCGCGCTGATCCGCCGGGCCGTCTCCGCCGCCGTCCGCAGGTCCTTGCTCAGCCGGCTGGCCAGCGCCGCCCCGCCGATCGCCGCGAGGCTGACGACCACCACGCCGAAGGCGATCAACTGGTGGTCGAGTTCCCGCAGTTCCGCCTGGTCGGCGGCGAGCGACTGCCGTACGGAGAGCACTTGGTCGCTGCCGACCGGCCGGGCGGCCCACACGGCCGGGCGGGGCCCGTCCAGGTCGAGGTAGGTGGTGCGCTGCCCGCCGAGGGCGGCCTGGCGCAGCGGCTCCGGCAGGCTGGGGCAGTCGATGCGCGCGTCGGCCTCGCCGACCTTGTCGAAGTCGAGCCGGCCCGTGAGCTCGTACACCTGGCGCACGCGGATGAGCTGCGCGACGGCGCTCTCGCGCGCCGCGTCGGCCACCTGGCGGACCCGGGCCTCGTGGATCAGCACGCCGATGGTGAGGGCGACGAGCGAGCAGCCGACGGCGAGCAGCACGGAGATCTTCCAGCGCAGGCCCAGGGCGTGCAGGAGCCGGCGGCAGCGGAGCAGGGCGCTTCTCACCGGGCGTCCTGGCCCTGCGCGGCGGGGGGCGGGGAATCGGACGACCGGGGGGCCGGGCACTGTCCGGGCTGCGCGCCGGAGATGGTGTTGCCGAACTGCCGCTCGTCGCTGAGCACGGTCAGCCGCTGGCCGTCCCAGTGGTAGCGGACGGCGTGCGCGGACCCGTCCTCGTCGGCGGTGCGGACCAGCAGGTCGTTGCCGACGACCTCGGGACTCATCCGGCGGCCGGTCGTGAACAGGATCGGGACGATCTTCCCGCCGGCCACGGTGTAGACGCTCAGCATGGAGCGCCGGGTCGGGGTGTCGGCGGCGACGATCAGCTCGGGTTTCCCGTCGCCGGTCAGGTCCGCGAACCGCGGCGGCCGGATTCCGGCCTTCCCGGGGCCGTCGATCCGCTCCGAGCGGGCGAACTGCCTCATCTGCTTGTCCGCGCGCAGGACGGCCGTCACGTCGACCTTCTCGATCCCCTCCGGCCCCACGGCGGGTCCGTCCTTGAGCGGCTCCGGCGGCGGCATCCTGCTGGCCACCGCGGCGGCGCCCGCGTTCGCGGAGTCGTCGGCCCACAGCGGCCACAGCGGCTTCGGCCGCGGCTGGGCCGAGACGGGAGGTGCGGGCTCGCCCCGGTCGAGGCCGCCGGGTGCGGCGCAGCCGGCGAGTCCGGCACACAGCAGTGCGGCGGCTGCGGCGGGGCGGCGGCGGGTCGGTCGAGTCATGGAGGCGGAACCCTCGGGTGGTGGGAGGGGGCGGAGGGGGAGGAGGCAGACTGACGGTAGACGGCGCCCGTCACGGGCGTCGGGAGGTTGTGTAACAGCGGTACGTACGACGGACTTCCGCCACCGAACCCGGGACCTTCGACCCGGCGGCGGCCGGTGGAAGACCGGCGGACAGACCACTGTCAGTCGAGGGAGGGCCGCATGACATCGGCCGATCGGCCCGGGGGCCACGGCGAAGGAACGATTCCGGAAGGGGAGTCCCCGGAGG
>NZ_JBSGXB010000515.1:0-3223 GCF_053609185.1 Streptomyces sp. NPDC054956
CGTCCAGGCCCTCGGCGATGCCGTCCCGGCCGTGTGCCAGCCGGTGCAGCGCCTCCCGCACGCGGTTCCGTACGACCTGGTCGAGCGCCGCGCGCGACAGCGGCGGCCCGGTGTCCAGGACCCCGGCGGGCACCTCGGCCGGCTCGGTGAACGCGGCCCGGACCAGGCAGACCCGGGCCGCCCCGAGCCGGCGGCAGCGCTCGGCTCCCTCGGCGAGGTCCGGGTCTCCGCCGTCGAAGGCGACCTCCACCCAGCGGTGGTGCCCGTACTGGCGCACGAGGCGGGCCACCCGGAAGAGGTCGGCGTCCTCGAAGGGGCCGGCCGCGGGCGCGGTGACCAGCACCGCGGAACTGCCGGGCGCCTCGCGGACCGCCCTGACGGCGGCGGTACGGAGCCACGCGGTCAGATGGTCCACGGTGGCGAAGGCCGGTGCCAGTGCGAGCCGTCCGGGCTCCTCGTCGCGGCCGAGCCAGCGCAGGGCGCGGGCGCAGTCGGCGATCAGCCCGGGGTCGCGCCCCAGCGTCATCGGGACCACGCAGACGGGACCGGCCGAAGCGGCGAGCGCCTCGCGCACGGCTTCGGTGAGCGACCGGCCGATCCGCACGGCCCCGGCCGCCGATCCGCCTTCGTGACCGCCGGCCAGGACGACGGAACCATCGGACTCCGTTGCCCGGTCCGGCCGTTCGGGTGCGACCGCGGCCACGGCTCAGGCGCCCACGGGGTCGTGGCAGGAGACGAGCTTGGTGCCGTCCACGAAGGCCGCCTCGACCTGGAGCAGCGGCAGCATCTCCCGTACGCCGGCCATGACTTCGGAACCGGAGACGATCTGCTTGCCGAGCTCCATGCACTCGGCGACGCTCCTGCCGTCGCGCGCGCCCTCCAGGATGCCCTCGCTGATCAGGGCGCAGGCCTCGCTGTAGTTGAGTTTGACGCCCCGGTCGCGCCGCTTGCGGGCCAAGTCCGCCACGACGTAGATCCAGAGCTTGTCCATCTCACGCGGAGCGAGATTCATCATTCACTCACTTTCGGCTCTCGAAAAGCGAACCGTTCAGGTCCGGACATTGGCGTCGAGTTCCGGGAGTGTACTGAAGTGTGAACGCCCCTCCGTACGGCGCTTTGTGCGCGGATGGGCAGGTGAAATGACGGGCGTATTTACGAGAGGGCGCGACGGGAAATGTGATCGCGATATCAGCGGGAGAACGCGCGCCACCCGGAAGGGTCATCGTCGCGGCCCGGTGGCGCGCCGCTCCGGCCGGACCCGGCCCCGTGGTGTCCGCTGGGAGGATGCGAGTTTCCGCGGCCGCCCGCTGGTGGGCCGATCTGTCACCGGCCGCCGGGGCCGCTGTGATGGCCTCCGGGATCATCTCGGTCGGCCTGCGCCTGACCGGGTGGGACACCCTCTCGCTCGTCGCACTGGCCGTCGGCGCGGGGCTGTGGTGCGTACTCGCCGCCGATTTCGCCGCCCGGCTGCTGGGCGACCGGCGCCGGTTCCGCGCCGAGGCCGACACCCCCGCGGCGCTCACCGCCGTCGCCGCCACGGCCGTGCTCGGCGCCCGGCTCTCGCTCCTCGGATGGCAGCCCGTGGCCGGCGCCCTGCTGGCCCTCGCCGCCCTGATCTGGCCCGGGCTGCTGTTCGCCGTACTCGAGCACTGGGGGCGGCGGATGCCCGGTGCGGCCTTCCTCGTCTGCGTGGCCACCCAGGGGCTCGCCGTCCTGGCGGGCACCCTGTCCGCGACCACCGGGCACCACTGGCTGGGCCGGGCCGCGCTGGCCGCCTTCTGCCTGGGACTGCTGCTCTACGCCGAAGCCCTCGTACGCTTCGACTTCCGCCAGGTGGTCTCGGGCGCGGGCGACCACTGGGTGGCCGGCGGGGCCCTCTCCATCACGGCCCTCGCCGCGTCCGGACTGACGGCCTCGCCCCTGTGGACGGGATGGGTCCACACGGGGCTGCGTACCGTCACCCTGGTCACCCTCGGACTCTCCCTGGCCTGGTACGCCGTACTCCTGGCCGCCGAGGCGGTGGTGCCGCGCCCGCGCTACGACACCCGGCGCTGGTCGAGCGTCTTCCCGCTCGGCATGACGGCCACCGCCTGCCTCTCGGCGGCCCGCCCGACCGGCGTGGGGTGGCTGCGGCCCCTCGGCGAGGTGCTGCTGTGGATCGCGGTCGGGGCCTGGCTGCTGACCCTCGCGGCCTTCCTGCTGTCACGAGGGGGCCGCGGTCCCGGACCCGCGGCCGGCCCGCGGTGAACGGGCGAGGACCACGCAGCCCAGCAGGGCCACGGCCAGGGCCAGCGCCCAGAGCGAGCCGTGCGAGCCGGTGCGCAGGGTCAGCAGGCCTCCGGCCAGCGCACCGAGCAGCAGGGCCACGACCGTCACGAGGCGGCGCAGTGACGCGGGCCCCCAGGGATCGGCCGCCAGCCCGGTCAGGGCCCGGGTGACCACGGTGGTGGTCAGATCGGGCACCGCGAGCCGGTGCACCACGGCGTTCTGCAGGCCCATGCCGAGCGCGAGCAGGGCGATGACGATCCGCGGCCCCGCGCCGGCCGCCGTCACGGCGAGCGCCCCGCCCACCAGAGCGGTCTGCACCCCGACCAGCGGCGCGAACATCCGGCCCGCCCCGGTGGACCGTCGCAGCCGGCCCGCGGCCAGCGCGCCCGTCAGGAACGCGCCGACGGCCAGCAGGGAGTCCGGGGCGGACAGGGAGCGGTCCCCGGCGAGAGCGAAGCCGAGGAAGACGACGTTGCCCGTCATATTGGCGACGAAGACATGGCCGAGCCCCAGGTAACTCACCGCGTCGACCACCCCGCTGACGAAGGTGAGGACGATCAGCAGCGGCGGCAGCACCCCGTGCGCGGACTCGGCGCCGTCCGCGCCCGGCGGGAACAGGCGGGCCGCCAGCGGCCGCAGGATCCCGCGTCGCCACACGGCGGAGGTCATGGGCTCCCTCTGGCTCGGGGGGCTTCCGGCGGAAACGGAGGGACCCGCGAAACCCGAAACGGAGCGGGGGAAAAGGGGCTTTGTCCCCCGGAAATGCTAGTCCCGCCGGGTGCACGATCAAAGGAGTGACCCGCTGCCCGTCCGGGGTCGCCAAGTACGGATTCCTGCTCGGCACGGTCGTCCCCGGCGTCGTCCTGATCGACCGGTGCGCACGAAGCGCGCCGGGCCCGATTGATGCTCCTATCGTCGGTCAAGCGGCGGTGAGCCACTGGCGGTAGGCATCGGC
>NZ_JBSGXB010000516.1:0-3210 GCF_053609185.1 Streptomyces sp. NPDC054956
GGGTACGCCAGCACCTGCGCGCGGTCCTCCTCCCCGTCGGCGAACAGCAGCACCGGATGCACCCCGCGCGGGCGCAGCGCCCGTACGACCCCGCTCACCACCCGCCCGAAGAAGGGGTCCTGGAACACCCGGTCGGCGTCGGCGCCCGCGCCCGAGACCACGAGCGCCACCGACCCCGACCGGCGGGTCACCAGCGAGCGGGCGGCCCGGTTCGGCACGTACCCGGTCGCCGCGACGGCCTGCTGGACCGCCTGCTGGATGACCGGGTCCACATTGCGGACTCCGTTGACCACGCGCGACACCGTCGCCCGGGACACCCCGGCGGCACGCGCCACGTCCTCGAGGGTCGGGGCCGTCCCGATGCCGCTACCCGCGCTCGATCCGTCCATCCCGGCACTGTAGCCGCCGGCACCCGGGCCGAGCCGTCAGCACCTCCACCGGCCCGGCCGTCCTCGCGCAGCGCGGCACGGACGAGAGCAACGTCTTCGAAACGGCCGCCAGACCACTGGTGAAGCCGTGGCAGGGTCCAGAATCAGTGACCCCCGCCGGAAGCCGCGGCCGTCACGGACGAACGCGGAAACCTCGCGGGCCTCTCCGGAGTCCAACGCCACGACGTCCGCCTGGCCACGCTGCCGAGCGTCTCCCGTGAACTGCCCGACAACGCGACTCGGGCGCCGGAGGAGATCCGTGAAGGACTGCTTCCCCGCGGCCCGTTGCGCTTTCGCCCCACCATGGCCCCCTGCGTCGCGGTCGCGTCCAGGGTAACGACGGAGACGACCGGGATCGGCTCCCTGCCCCTCCTTCGCAACCTGCCTACACCTCGATCACCGACCGGAGCGGCAGGTCGTCCGCCGTGCGGCCGGCCAGGAGCTCGTAGCGGCCCGGCTCCGTGATCCAGCCGCCGGTCTCCGGGGACCAGTACTGCAGGGCGCGCGCGGGGACGCGTACGTACGCCGTCACCCGCTCCCCGGGCTCCGCCTCCACCGCCACCCAGCCCGCGAGCCAGCGGACCGGCCGCTCGACCACCGAGTCGGGTCGCGACAGGTGGAGTTGGGCGACCTCGCGGCCGCGCCGGGTACCGGTGTTGCGGAGGATGACGGGAACTTCGAAGCCTCCGTCAGGGGTGGCCTCTGAGCGGCCGATCCGCTCGAACTCCCAGGTGGTGTAGCCGAGTCCGTGGCCGAACCAGTACGCGGGCCGCGCCGCGCCCGGACGCAGCCAGGCCCGGTGGCCGATGTGCAGGCCCTCCGCGTACGGGAGTCGGCCGTCCGTGGGGTGCGTGGTGCGTACGGGAGCTTCGGCGAGGGTGGCGGGCCAGGTGGTGGGCAGTCGCCCGCCGGGCTCGGCGCGGCCGAGGAGGACGTCGGCGAGGGCGTGTCCGGCCTCCTGCCCGGGGAACCAGGTGAGGAGGACGGCGTCGACGTCCTCGCGCCAGGGCAGTTCGACGGGGCCGCCGGAGTTGACGACGACGACGGTACGGGCGTTCGCGCGGGCGATCTCCGCCACCAACCGGTCCTGGGGCGCGGGCAGTCGGAGCGTCTCACGGTCGAAGCCCTCGGACTCGCCGCCCTCGGTGGTGCCGACGACCACGACGGCGGCGTCGGCCGCCCGGGCGGCGGCCACGGCGGCGGCGAGCGCCTCGGCGGGGTCGGGCACGGGTGGGGCGACGGTCAGGACGGTGGCCCGCCCGGTGCCGGGGGCGAGCTCGCGCCGGGCGACCACGTGGACCGGGTGGCCGGCCGTGAGCGGGAGCCGGGCGGTGTGCTGGGGCGGGCGGACGTGGATGACGGCCGGATCGTCGGTCCCGGGCGGGAACTCGCCGTCGATCAGGACCGTTCCGTCCACGGTGAGGCGCAGTGCGCCGAAGCCGCCGAGCCCGAGGGTCCAGGGGCCGGTCGCGTCGGGGTGGAGCACGGCCGCGAGCTCGACGGTGCGGGCACCGGGCGGCAGTTCGGGTTCCAGCACGCGACCGGAGGGCTGGTGCACGGAGTACAGCACCCCGTCGGCGGCGTCGAGCACGCGCAGCCGCACGCCGGGCGCCCCGCTGTCCGGATCACGGGCGTACCGCGCACCGAGCGGAGCCTGCCCGCCGCTGCCCTCCGGCGCGGGCCCGGGCTCGTACCCGATCCGGACACGGGGCGGCAGGGCGTCCCGCAGCCCCTCGAGCGGACTGACCACCCGCCCGGGGAACACCTCGGAGCTGCCCCCGCCCTGCACACGGGGCACATCGGCGTGAACCCCGATCACGGCAAGGCTCCGCAACGCCCCGGGCTCCAGGGGCAGCACCCCCCGGTTCTCCAGCAACACGAAACTCGCGCAGGCAGCCTCCCGCAACTCCCGCCGGGCCCCGGAGTCGTCGCCTTCACCCGACACGGCCGCCCCGGCAGCCTCGCGCGGCCCCTGGCAGGGGCCGGCGCTGTCGACGTCACCCGGCCCGGACGCAACGGGCACGACAACCTCGCGCAGCTCCATCCGGGAGCCAGCACCGCCGGCATCGCCCAGCACGGACGCAACGGGCGCGGCAACGCGGAGGGCGGAGCGCCCGTCGTCGCCCTGCGCGGACGGAACCGGGACCAAAACCTCACGCAGCTCCCGCCGGGACTCCGCGCCATCGGCATCGCCTTCCACCGGCACAACGGATGCAGCGGCCGCACGCGACCCCTCGCGGAGGGCGGAGCAACCGGCGTCGCCCGACACGGACGGAACCGGGACGACAACCTCACTCAGCTCCGGCCGGGAGCCAGCAGCGCTGGCATCGCCTTCCACCGGCGCAACGGACGCGGCGGCCGCACGCGGCTCCTCGCGGACGGCGGAGCAACCAGCGTCGCCCAGCACGGACGGAGCGAGGGCCGCAACCTCACGCAGCTCCCGCCAGGGGCCAGCACTGTCGACGTCACCCTGCACGGGCAGAACGGGCGCTGCGGCCGCACGTGGCTCCTGGCGGACGGCGGAGCAACCGGCGTCGCCCTGCACGGACGGAACGGGGGCGGCAACCTCGCGCAGCTCCCGCCAGGGGCCAGCGCCGTCGGCGTCGCCCTGCACCTTCGGAACCGGGACGACAGCCTCACTCAGCTCCGGCCGGAAGCCAGCGACGCCGGCATCGCCTTCCACGGGCAGAACGGACGCGGCGGCCGCACGCGGCTCCTCGCGGACAGCGGAGCGCCCGTCGTCGCCCTGCGCTGACGGAACACCCAGCTCCCGCCGGGGGCC
>NZ_JBSGXB010000517.1:0-3194 GCF_053609185.1 Streptomyces sp. NPDC054956
GGACACGGTCCTCCTCGCCGACCCCGCCTCGCACACCCCCGGGCGGGTCGCCGAGTGGGCCGCGTCCGAGGGCCGGCCCCGGGTGTGGGCCGAGGTCACCGATCGGGCGCAGGCCCTGGTCGCGGTGACCGCGGGCGTGGACGGCCTCGTGGCCAAGGGGCACGAGGCCGGTGGCCGGGTGGGCGGGGCCACCACCTTCGTGCTCCTCCAACAGCTGCTCGCGGGCCCCGGACTCGGGGTGCCCGTACGGGCCTTCGGCGGGATCGGGCCGCACACGGCGGCGGCGGCCGTCGCGGGCGGGGCCGCCGGGGTACTGGTCGACGTACAACTGGCCCTGACCCCCGAGGGAGAGGCCGGGCTGCCCGCCGAAGTGGCCGCCGCACTGCGGGCCATGGACGGCTCCGAGACCCGGCTCGTGGACGGGCACCGGGTGTACGCGCGCCCCGACCTGACCCGGCCCGAGGGCCCCGTCGCGGCCCTGCTCGGCGCCCGGGGCCTGCGGGCGCAACTGCTCCCGGTCGGGCAGGACGGGGCCTCGGCGGCCCGGCTGGCCGCGCGCCACCGGACGACCGGGGGTGTCGTCCAGGCCGTCCGGGCCGCCGTGACCGGGCATCTGGCGGCCGCCGTACGGTCCCGCCCGCTGGCCGGTGGGCGCGAGCCCGGGCAGCCGCTGCCCGTGGCGCAGGGGCCGATGACCCGCGTGAGCGACCAGGCCGCCTTCGCGGAAGCGGTCGCCGCCGAGGGCGGGGTCCCCTACCTGGCGCTCGCGGTGATGGAGGGACCGGAGGTGCGCCGGCTCCTCGCCGAGACCGCCGAGCGGCTCGGGGACCGGCCCTGGGGCGTGGGACTGCTCGGCTTCGCCCCGGCCGAACTGCGGGCGGAACAGCTGGCGGCCGTCGCCGAGGTGCGCCCCCCGTACGCGATCATCGCGGGCGGCACCCCGGGGCAGGCGGCCCCGCTGGAGGCGGCCGGGATCCGGACCCATCTGCACGTGCCCTCACCGGGGTTGCTGGAGCGCTATCTCACCGAAGGGGCACGCAGGTTCGTCTTCGAGGGGCTGGAATGCGGGGGCCACGTCGGACCGCGCGCCTCGTTCCCGCTGTGGGAGGAGCAGATCGAGCTGCTGCTGTCCTGCCCCGAACCGGCCGCGCTGGACGTGCTGTTCGCGGGAGGCATCCACGACGAGCGTTCCGCCGCGATGGCCGCCGCGGCCGCCGCGCCCCTGGCCGAACGGGGCGCACGGATCGGGGTGCTCATGGGCACCGCCTACCTGTTCACCGAGGAGGCGGTGGCGGCGGGCGCCGTGCTGCCCCGGTTCCAGCGCGCGGCCGTGGAGTGCGCGGACACCGTACTCCTGCACACCGCGCCCGGGCACGCCACGCGCTGCGCGGCCACCCCGTACGCCGACACCTTCGAGGCGACCCGGCGACGGCTCCAGGACGGCGGCGCCGAACCCCGCGAGGTGTGGGAGGAGCTGGAGCGGCTCAACCTGGGCCGGCTGCGGATCGCCAGCAAGGGACTGCGGCGCGCCGCGAAAGGCTTCGGGCTGGAGCCCGTGGACGAGGAACAGCAGGAAGCCGAAGGGCTGTTCATGCTCGGCCAGGCCGCCACCCTGCGCTCCGGTACCACCACGATCGCCGCGCTGCACGCGCAGGTCACCGAGGGGGCGACCGAGCTGATCCGGCGGCGGGCCGAGGAGATCACCGCGCCCGTGGGCGCCGCCGCCGCACCGCCCGGGCCGCTGGACATCGCCATCGTCGGCATGGCCTGCGCCTACCCCGGCGCCCCCGACCTCGCCGCCTACTGGGCGCGCATCCTGGCCGGCGCGGACGCGGTGACCGAGGTGCCGGCCGAACGCTGGGACCCCGCCCTCTACTTCGACCCCGACCCGGCGCGGGCCGGCGAACGCACCCCCTCCCGCTGGGGCGGCTTCCTCGGACCGGTGCCCTTCGACGCCCTCGCGCACGGCATCCCGCCCGCCTCGCTGGCCGGCATAGAACCGGTCCAGCTGCTCGCCCTGGAGATCTCGGCGCGGGCCCTGGCGGACGCCGGCTACGGCAAGGACCGGGAGTTCGACCGCTCCCGGACCTCGGTGGTCTTCGGTGCGGAGGCCGGCACCGAACTGGCGGGAGCGTACGGGCTGCGCGCGCTGTACCCCGGATACCTGGGAGAGCTTCCGGCCGAGCTGGACGGGGAACTGCCGCGGCTCACCGAGGACTCCTTCCCCGGTGTGCTCGCCAACGTGATCGCGGGCCGGGTCGCCAACCGGCTGGACCTCGGCGGCGCGAACTGCACGGTCGACGCCGCGTGCGCCTCCTCGCTGGCCGCACTGGACCTCGCCTGCCGCCAACTGGGCTCCGGGGACAGCGACATGGTGCTGTGCGGCGGAGCCGACATGCACAACGGCATCAACGACTACCTGCTCTTCTCCTCCGTCCGCGCCCTGTCCCCGGGCGGGCGCTGCCGGCCCTTCGACGCGGCGGCCGACGGAATCGCCCTCGGCGAAGGGGTGGGCGCGCTCGTCCTGAAGCGGCTCGCGGACGCCGAACGCGACGGCGACCGGGTGTACGCGGTGATCAAGGGGGTCGGGGCCTCGAGCGACGGGCGGTCCCTCGGTCTGACCGCACCCCGGCCGGAAGGCCAGCGCCGGGCGCTGGAACGGGCCTACGCCCGGGCCGGGATCAGCCCCGGCGAAGTCGGCCTGGTCGAGGCCCACGGCACCGGCACGGTCGTCGGCGACAGCACCGAACTCTCCGTGCTGAGCGATCTGTTCGCCGCGTCCGGGGCCGCTCCGGGGAGCTGCGCGCTGGGCTCGGTGAAATCGCAGATCGGGCACACCAAGTGCGCGGCCGGGCTGGCCGGACTGATCAAGGCGGCCCGGGCGGTCCACTCGGGCGTACGTCCGCCGACCCTGCACATCGACAGGCCGGTCGCGGCCTGGGAGGCGGACGCCAGCCCGTTCTTCTTCGACGCGCAGGCCCGGCCGTGGGCGGTGCCTGCGGAGCGGCGGATCGCGGGCGTGAGCGCCTTCGGCTTCGGCGGCACCAACTACCACGCGGTGCTCACCGGTTACGCGGGATCCGAGGAGCCCCGGCACGGCCTGGAGGAATGGCCGGCCGAACTGTTCTGCTTCCGCGGCGCGGACCGGCGTACGGCGGGCCGGGCCATGGCCCGGCTGGCGGCCAGGCTGGAGG
>NZ_JBSGXB010000518.1:0-3190 GCF_053609185.1 Streptomyces sp. NPDC054956
CAGGCTGGCCCCGATCAGGAGCAGTACGGCCGTGGCGCCGAAGAGCAGCCCGGTGCGGGGGCGCGCATGCGTTCGGGGTGCGCCGTGGACGGGCGCCGTGCGCGGGCGCCCGGCGTGCACACGCCGGGTGAAATACACCCCGTGCAACTGCCCGCGGCACGCGACCGCCCGGAATGTGTCCTCCAGGGCCGCGGCGGGGGCGATTTCAAGCCACCGAAGGGGCGCCGCGGGAGCGCCTCGCCGGAAAATCGCTCGGAAAACTTCTGCTATTCGGCCAACCGCGAGCCGCACCCGGGCCTACGCTGATGCGTGACACCGGTGGGGGCCGGTGTTGATTCAGGGGTCGAGACAAGTCGGGTACGACGTCCGGTCCGGGGTAGTTGCAGAGATGTCACGGCGGCGGCCGGGGCGCCTGCGGATCACCCGGTCCGGGCGCCGTACCCGCCGTCGTCCGTTCCCCGACCCTTGGGGGTTTTGTGGTCCGTATCCGGGTACTCGTGGTCGACGATCACCGCATCTTCGCCGAATCTCTCGCCGCCGCGCTCGCGGCCGAACCGGACGTGGACGTGTCCGCGGCCGGCAGCGGCCCGGCCGCGCTCCGCTGTCTCGAACGCGCCGCGGCCGAGGGGCGCCGCTTCGACGTGCTGCTGGTCGACGCCGACCTGGCCGCCGTCGCCGGAGCCGTCCCCGCCCAGCGGGAGCCCGGCTCCGGGCCGCCGGCCGCCACCGACGGAATCGCACTGGTGGCGGGCGTACGGGTGTCCCACCCCGGGGTCCGTACGGTCGTCCTCGCCGAGCGCGACGATCCCCGCCGTGCCGCCCTCGCGCTCCAGGCAGGGGCCTCCGGGTGGGTGGCGAAGGACTGCTCCCTCTCGCGGCTGCTGGCCGTCGTACGCGGAGTCCTGCGCGAGGAGACGCACCTTCCGCCCGCGCTGCTCACCGGAGTGCTCCGTGAACTGACCGCCGCGCGCAAGCACCGTACGGACAGCGAACGGCTCGTGGAGTCCCTCACGCCCCGCGAACACGAGGTGCTGCGCTGCATGGTGGCGGGGCTGGGCCGCAAGGACGTGGCCGCGCGGCTGTTCCTCTCCCCGCACACCGTCCGCACCCACATGCAGAACGTGCTGGGCAAGCTCGGGGTGCACTCCACGCTGGCCGCCGTCGCCCTCGCCCGGCGGGCCGGGGTGCGTCCCGCGGACCTGCCCGGACTGCCGGGGGCTGGACTAGCCGGGGACGTTGTCGAACGGAGCGGTCAACTGGCGTAGCAGCGCCGCGAGATCACCGCGCTGGGTGCGCGAGAGCTGGGCCAGGATCGCCCGTTCCTGGGCCAGCAGCCCGGCGAGCGCCTGGTCGGCGCGGTCGCGGCCCTCGGGAGTGAGGCGGACCAGGACCCCGCGCCGGTCGCTCGGATCCGGCAGCCGTTCGACGAGGCCCTTCTTGGCGAGCCGGTCGATGCGGTTGGTCATGGTGCCGGAGGTGACCAGAGTCTGCGTCAGCAACTGCCCGGGGGAGAGCTGGTAGGGCGCGCCGGCGCGCCTCAGCGAGGTCAGGACGTCGAACTCCCACGGCTCCAGGCCGTGCTCGGAGAACGCCAGCCTGCGGGCGCGGTCGAGATGGCGCGCGAGCCTGCTCACGCGGCTGAGCACCTCGAGTGGTTCCACGTCGAGGTCAGGGCGTTCCCGCCGCCATGCCGCAACCAGTCGGTCGACCTCGTCCTCCATGCGGATCAGTGTAAAGGGTCTGTCGATGTGAAGTCTCTTCAAATCGAGTATCTCGATGTCATGCATCTTGACGTCGAGATATATTCTGCGCGACCATGGGGCATGGAGGGGGCCGGAGCAGCTTCCGCTTCCGACCGCACCGCCCGCAAGGAGGCTCGAACATGCATTCCGATACCGCGTCGGCCAGGACCCCGGCGTCGACCACGGCAGCCGCCGCCCCCACCGCGCCCGCCGCTCCCACATGGGACCCGCAGCAGTACCTCCGGCACGCCGGCCACCGAGCCCGGCCGTTCCTCGACCTCCTCGGCCGCATAGCCGAGCTCCCCACCGAGCCCGCCCGCATCGCCGACCTCGGCTGCGGCCCCGGCAACGTCACCGCCCTGCTCGCCGACCGCTGGCCCGAAGCCCGCATCACCGGATACGACCTTTCCCCGGAGATGCTGCACCGCGCCACCGCCGAGCACGCCGGCCCCACCCGGGGCGGCGGCCGGCTCGACTTCCACCGCGCCGACCTCACCGACTGGCTCCCCGAGGAGCCGTACGACCTGATCGTCTCCAACGCCGCCTTCCAGTGGGTCCCCGGGCACGCGGGCTCCTTCGCCGCCTGGATCAACGGGCTGCGCCCCGGCGGCACGTTCGCCTTCCAGATCCCCGGCAACTTCACCGCGCCCAGCCACCGGATCCTCGCGGACCTCTGCGACACCCCGCGCTGGCGGACGCGGCTCGCCGGACACGGCGCCCGCTACGTCCACATCCTCCAACCCGACGGCTACCTGGCCCGGTTCACCGAACTCGGCTGCACCGCCGACGTGTGGGAGACCACCTACCACCAGTTGCTCGAAGGCCCCGACCCCGTACTGGACTGGGTCAAGGGCACCGCGCTGCGGCCCGTGCTCACCGCACTGGGCGACGACCACGAGGCCGAGGCCGCGTTCATCGCCGAATACCGCACCCTGTTGCGCGAGGCCTACCCGTCCGGGCCCCGTGGCACAGTCTTCCCGTTCCGCCGCATCTTCGCCGTAGCCCGCAAGGAGGCCTGACCATGCTCGCCGCAGTCGACCACGTCCAGCTCGCCGCACCGCCCGGTTCGGAGGACCGGCTCCGCGCCTATTACACCGACGTCCTGGGCATGACCGAGATCCCCAAGCCGCCGGTCCTCGCGGCGCGCGGCGGCTGCTGGTTCGCCGCCGGCCCCGTACAGCTCCACCTCGGCGTGGAGGAGGACTTCCGCCCCGCCCGCAAGGCGCACCCGGGACTCAGGGTCACCGGCATCGAAGCCTTCGCGCAAAGACTGGAGGAGCGGGGCGCCGAGGTCGTCTGGGACGACAACCTGCCGGGGCACCGCCGCTTCTACTCCGAGGACCCCGTCGGAAACCGGCTCGAATTCCTGGAGCCGCACGATCCGCAGCGCCGCAGCCCGGACCCGGAGCCGTCCGGCGCGCCGCTCCCCGGGGCTCCCGGATCGAAGC
>NZ_JBSGXB010000519.1:0-3189 GCF_053609185.1 Streptomyces sp. NPDC054956
CGGGTCCGGGGTCCTGTGGCCGAAGGGCGGTGCGAAGGTCAGCCGTCGGTACGGACCGCCTGCGGCGCCCCGTCCGCGGCTCCGTCGGCCTGGGCGGGCAGGTCGGCGTCCTCGTCGCCGCCGGCCCACTCGGGCTCGCGGGGCCGCTGCGGCAGCAGGAACGTCAGCAGGAAGCCCAGGGCGATGATGCCCACCTCGTACCAGAGCACCTTGCCGGTGGCCTTGGCGTAGCCCTCCTCGCGCGAGCGCTCGGAAGCCTTGGCCAGCGCCTTGCCGACCTGCTCCGCCGCACCGGCGGGCACGGCGTTCTCCGGGACGATCCGCTGGCAGGCCTCGGGCACCTTGCCCGTGTCGCCCTCCTCGGCGCTCGCCTTCGCACAGGCGCGGAAGTTGACCGCGATCTGTTCCTGCGCGGGCGCCGCCACACCGACGGCGGCGAGCTCCTTGCGCAGCTGTGGCAGCGCGGCGTCCGCTCCCGCCACGGCCTGCGAGGTGAGCAGGTTGAAGAAGAGGACGCCGATCACGGCGACACCGGCCGCCGCGCCCAGCTGGTCGGCGGTGCTGAGGACACCCGAACCGGAGCCCGCGTGCTCCACCGGCACCCCGCCGAGGACGATGTCCACGACCGGGGAGATGACGAAGCCGAGGCCCAGACCGAGGACCGCGAGCGAGGGGGCCAGGTTCCAGCCGCCCACGTCGGCGCCGTAGTGGTTGATGGTCCAGATCAGGGCGACCATGCCGACACCCATGATCACCATGCCGATGCTGAGCACCTTGCGGCCCATCTTGAGCGCGAGCACCGCGGAGAACGAAGCGGTGATCATCGCGCCGAAGGAGAACGGAATGGTGGCCAGACCGGAGGCCAGCGGCGAGAAGCCGAGGCCGACCTGGAGGTAGAGGGTGAACGGGAAGAACAGACCGGCGATGATCGCGAAGAAGCTCAGCATCACCACGAGACCGGCCACGAAGGACCGCTCCTTGAAGAGGCTGGGCTCCACGAGCGCCGAACCGTCACGCGCGGACTTGCGCACCTCGTACACGCCGAAGACGACGAAGAGCGGGACGGAGCAGGCCATCGCGATGAAGGTCCACGCCGGCCAGCCGGATTCGGCACCCTGGATCAGCGGGAACAGCAGCGCCAGCAGGGCGGCCGTGATCAGCGCGACGCCGACCAGGTCGAGGCGCTTGATGTGCTCGGACCGGGACTCGCGCACGTACATCGCGACACCGATCAGAGCGGCGATGCCGATCGGCACGTTGACCAGGAAGATCGGGCGCCAGCTCCAGCCGAACAGGTCCGCGTTGACCAGCACGCCGCCGAGCAGCGGGCCGATCATCGCGGCGATGCCGGACAGCGCGCCGAACAGGCCGAAGACCGCGGCCCGCTCCTTCGGCGGGAACGCCACCTGGAAGATGGAGAGGCCCTGGGTCATCACCATGGCCCCGCCGAAGCCCTGCAGCACGCGGGACGCGATCAGCATCTCGGTGCTCTGCGCGACACCGCACAGCAGCGACGCCAGAACGAAGGCGATGATGCCCGCGGTCAGCAGCCGTTTGCGCCCGAGCATGTCGCCGATGCGGCCGACGGTGATCAGGCTCAGGGCGAAGGTGAGGGTGTAGGCGGCGGCCACCCACTGGAGGGCGGCCTTGCCCGCTCCCAGATCCGTCTGGAGCACGGGAAGCGCCACGTTGACGATCGTTGTGTCGATCAGGTCGAGGGCGATGGCCACGAGGATCACGGTGGCGGCACGCCACCGTTGCGGATCGGGCTCCTTCACCCCTTCGGGATACGGCTGGTTGTCCGCGTTGGTCACGGTGGCTCTCCTTGATAGACGGGTGGCCGCGAGCATTGTGGCGAGAGCGGCTCGAGCCCCGGTGGAGAGAGTGGACCGTCCGCTTCCGGCCGTACTCGCGGCCCCCGCGGCCTGCGGCTCCATCGCGAGTCGAGCAGGAGCGCGGACGATGCCCGGGGCAGCGGCGCGTGCCGCGCCGGAAGGGAATGCGCGGACATGAGGCTGTACCTGCTGAGGCTTGGCGTCATCGCCGGACTGGGGGCGCCGGTGCCGGGCTACCTGATCCGTACCGACGACGGCGTGAACGTCCTGGTCGACACGGGCGCCCCCGTCGACCCCTCGCCCGACGCCCGCATCAAGGTGGCCGCGGGCCAGGACGTGGTGACCACGCTCGCCGCGCTGGGTCTGGCCACCGACGACATCGCGTACGTGGTCTGCTCGCACCTGGACCCCGACCATGCCGGCTTCCACGCGTCCTTCCCCGGCGCCGAGTTCGTCATCCAGCGCGAGCACTACGACCTGGCCCGCTCCGGAACCGACCCCCGCCTCACGGCCTCCCGGGGACTGTGGGACGTCCCGGGTCTGAACTACCGCACCGTCGACGGCGACACCGAGCTCCTGCCCGGCATCGAGCTGCTGGAATCCGGTGGCCACGTACCCGGCCACCAGTCGGTGCTGGTGCGCCTGCCGGAGACGGGACCGGTGCTGCTGGCGGTCGACGCCATCCCCATGTCCATCGCCCTGGACCCGGACACGCGCCCGGTCTTCCCGTTCGACCAGGACGAGAAGACGGTCCGGGAGAGCACCCGCAAGCTCGTCGGGATCGCTCGCGAGGAGAACGCCCTGATCGTGCACGGCCACGACGCCAAGCAGTGGGAGTCGCTGCGCGTCGCCCCCGAGTACTACGCGTAGGAGGAGACCGGAACATGAGCGGCGAACGCGTTCGCGTGGTGATCTACCTGCGCGCTCCCGAGGGCGAGGCGCCCCTGCTGGAGAAGACCTACCGCGAGATCAGCTGGGTGCGCGGCGAGGGCGCCGGCACCCGGATCGCCGGCCTGATCCGCAGCGAGCTGCTGCGGGACGTGGACCGGCCCGGAGAGTACCTGCTGCACAGCGAGTGGGAGACCCTCGAGCACTACCGCACCTGGCAGTTCGGCCCCGACCACAAGGACAACCCCTCGGTGCTGCGGCCCTACCAGGACCGCTCCCGGGGACGCCACTACGCCGTGTACGGCATCACGTCCGAGGACTGACCGGCCTCGGGTACGAGCGAAGGCCGCCCGGGGAGATCCCCCGGGGGGCGTGGCGCGGTGCGGGCCCTGTCTATTATAAACAACAGACGCAGCCGACCAAGTAATTTTTTTAGATATCGGGGGGGGGCGGGTCATTAAAAAAT